>JBKPCW010000021.1:0-5276 GCA_046727555.1 Candidatus Dormiibacterota bacterium
CGGCGCGAGCCTTCCTTCAGGGCCGCCTCCAGGTCGATGGTGCCGACGACGCGGTCCTCCGAGGCGTTGATCGGGAGCTCGACCACGCGCATCCGCCGCGTGGCCACGGGCAGCTCGCCCGCGAGCGCGCGCTCGCGGCAGTCGAGACACCAGTCCTCGGGGTCGTCGGGGTGGCATCCGAAGTGACAGCCCTCGACCACCTCCTGGTCGGGGAGCAGGCGGGCCAGCGCCCGCACCGCGGTCGACTTGCCGGTGCCCTTCTCGCCCCGGATCAGCACGCCGCCGATGGTCGGGTTGATGGCGTTGAGGACGAGGGCGAGCTTCATCTCCTCCTGGCCGACGATCGCCGTGAACGGGTAGGAATAACGGTCTAGGGCCATGGGCAGCTAGATGTTACGGGTCACTGGCACGCCACCTTGGTGGGATCGAACGTGAAAGACCAGCCGTAATAGGCGGCGGCCAGCCGGTAGGCGTTTGCCTCCTGCGACGGCTTGGCGCCGTTGTGCGCCATGTCGTCGCACATCGCCGCCTGTGGCTGCCCGCTGCTGGGGTTCAACCCCAGGCTCATGATGCTCACGCCGACGGCGCCGTAATAGGCCCAGGCCAGGACGTTCACCGCGCCGTCGTGGCAGAAGAGCGGCGTCGCGTTGCCGTCGCTCGTCGTCGTGATCGGCGTGGAGCACAGCTTCGCCACGGGCGGGTCGGTGGCGGGCGCGAGCACGTGCGACTCGATCGGGGTCTCGTCGCCGCTGGGGCTCGGCGAAGGCGAAGGGCTGGCCTGGACGCTGGCGGAAGGCGACGGCGACGGCACGAGCCCGGCCGGCTCTGACGAGCAGGCGGCGAGCAAGATCGCCGCCACGACCAGGGCCGTGGATTTAGCGGCCGCGGCCCAGCTCCCTTTCGACGGCGGTCGCGATCTCGTCTCGGGACAGGTCATAGAGCCCGTAATAGTGCGCCCCCATGCGCTCCGCCAGGTCGGCGCAGGCGTTGATCGCGTAGGTCTGGTACATCGGCGCCACGCGGGCGAGGTGCTGCACCGAGGGCAGGTGGCTGTAGTCGCGCGCGGAATCGATGACCAGGGCATCGATGTCCTCGGCCTCGATGAGCGCGGCCACCTTCTGCGCTTCCACGAGCGGCTCTTCCTTGAACATCGAGATGTTGCCGCGGCCGTCGCTGATCAGGACCAGCAGCGGACGGATGGTCGGGTCGCGCAGCAGCTCCGTCTTCACCACCTTGTAGCCGGCCATCAATCCGTGCGTGAGCGGCGTCGTCCCGCCGACCGACAGCCTCTCCAGGCGGCGGCGCGCCAGCGAGACACTCGACGTCGGGCGCAAGACGACCTCAGCGGTGCGGTTCTTGAAGATCACGACCGCGACGCGGTCCCGGCGCACGTACGCGTCTTGAAGCAGAGACAGGATCGCGCCCTTGGTCGCCGCCATCCGCTGCTCGGCGTCCATCGACGCCGAAGCGTCGACGACGAAGACGATCAGGTTGCCGACCTTGCGCTCGCGGACCTTCTGGCGTAGGTCTGGGCGCTCGAGGATGAGGCGCTCGCCGTGCTTGCGTCCTCTCTCCTTTTGCATGGGAGCCGCGGCGCGGACGGTGGCGTCGATGGCGAGGTCGCTCACCTTCTCCTTCGGCTCGGCCCGCACGTAGCGGCCGCGGCGGTCAGGCGTCTGGCTGGCCGAACGCTTGCCGCCCTGCTTGCGGACGCGACGCTGGCGCGGGAGGTCGATGCGGCGCAGGTTGAAGGTCTGCAGCGCCTCGGGGGCGGACTCGTTGCCGCTCGAGCCGCCGGCGGTCACGCCGGTGTCCGCGCCGGCCGACTGCTGGCCGGTCTCGGACGAGCTCGCGGCCTGGTCGGCCGAGGCCTCCGTCGACGCTTCGCTGTCGGAAGCCTGGGGATCGCCACCTTCCGGGTCGGTCTGCTGCGTGCCTTCCTGGTCATCGCCCTGCTCGGGTGCGGTGCGCTCGTCCTCGTCGCGCCGCAGCGGCTGCCGGGCGCGGTGCGCGAGCGCCAGCGTCGCGGCGTCGTAGATGTCCTCGCGCGAGGGCGAGGCATGGCGGCGGTAGGCCGCCAGCGACCGCGCGGCGTGGTCGATGACGACGTCGGCCCGGTGACCCAGTACCTCGGCCTCGACGCAGATCGAGGAGATGAGGCGCGTGTGCCCGGCGGTGACGCGCACGTCCTTGACGCGGGCGATGGCCTCGCCGAGGGCGCGCGCCAGGTTCGCGTCCGCGGCCGCGAACTCGTTCGCAAATTCGTGGTCGCCGCGATTGAACGCGGCGTCGCGCTCCGCGATCAGGACGCGCTCGTCAGGGTCACGGATCCCCTCCACGTCGACGCACAGGCCGAAGCGGTCGAGCAGCTGCGGGCGCAGCTCGCCCTCCTCCGGATTCATGGTGCCGACGAGGATGAAACGCGACGGGTGACTGAACGAGACGCCCTCGCGCTCGATCACGTTGACGCCCATCGCGGCGGCGTCCAGGAGCACGTCGACGAGGTGGTCGTCGAGGAGGTTGACCTCGTCGACGTAGAGGATGTTGCGGTTCGCCTCGGCCAGCACGCCGGGCTCGAAGCGCTTGGCGCCGCTGCGCAGCGCGGCTTCGATGTCGATCGTGCCGACCACGCGGTCCTCGGAGGCATTGATCGGCAGCTCGACCACCCGCATTCGGCGCTTGTTGTGGGGCAGCGTGCCGTGGGCGGCGAGGCGCACCCGGCAGTCGGCGCAGAGCGCTTCCCTGTCCGAGGGGTCGCAGCCGAAGTGGCAGCCCTCCACCACGTCGTGCTCGGGCAGCAGCCGCGCCAGCGCGCGCACCGCGGTCGACTTGCCCGTCCCCTTCTCGCCCCGGATCAGCACGCCGCCGATGGTCGGCACGATGGCGTTGAGGATCAGGGCGAGCTTCATCGACTCCTGGCCGACGATCGCCGTGAACGGGTAGGAATGCCGGTCGAGCGTGACGCTCATCGCATCAAGCTTAGGTTTGGGCGGGGACGAGCTCCTTGACCAGGTTCTGCTCCTGGAGGAGCTCCTGGGTGGTGACCCGGATCCGCTTCCAGGCGTCGTCGTCGTGCTGCAGGTCGGGCACGACCTCCCAGTGCTCCCCGTCCGAACGCACCGGGAAGCCGAACTGCAGGCCCTCCGGCACGCCGTACTCGCCGTGGCTGACCACCGCGACCGAGTGCCAGTCGCCCCAGGGGGTCGGACTGCGGATGCTGATCACCGAGTCGATGACGGCGTTTGCGGCCGACGCCGCCGACGAGGCGCCCCGCGCCTCGATCACCGCCGCGCCGCGCTTCTGGATCGCCTCGACGAACTTGCCCTTGAGCCAGCCGTGGTCCTTGATCACATCTTCCACGGGAAGTCCCGCGATGCGGGCGTTGTGCGCGTCGGGGTACTGGGTCGTCGAGTGATTGCCCCAGACCGCGACGTTGGAGATCGCCGCGACCGGCACCTTGGCCTTCTGCGCCAGCTGAGTCCGCGCCCGGTTCTCGTCCAGGCGCATCATCGCGAACCAGCGCTCGGCCGCGACCTCGGGCGCGTTCAGGCGTGCGATGTAGGCATTGGTGTTGGCCGGGTTGCCGACAACGAGGATGCGCACATCGCTCGCCGCCTTGTTGGCGATGGCCTTGCCCTGCGGAGCGAAGATGCCACCGTTGACCGACAGCAGGTCGGATCGCTCCATGCCCTGCTTGCGCGGCGCCGCGCCGACGAGGAGGACCCAGTTCGCGCCCGCGAACGCGTCCTCGGGCTTGCTCGTCAGCTCCATCCCCGCGAGCAGCGGGAATGCGCAGTCGTCGAGCTCCATCGCCACGCCCTCGAGCGACTTCATCGCCGGCTCGACCTCGAGCATGCGCAGCACGATGGGCTGGTCGCCGCCGAACATGTCGCCACGGGCTATGCGGAAGACCAGCGAGTAGCCGATCTGGCCGGCTGCGCCGGTGACGGTGACCTGGACAGGCGCGCGCCCCCCGCTCATGTCACCGAAATGCTATCGAGCGGCGCCCCCTAGCGCGAGGCGAAGGCAACAGGGGCGCAGGCGAAGATCGCGACGGTGACCACTCCTGAAGCGAAAAGAAGAACGACTCGTGCGACGCGGCGCCCCATGCCACAGGAAACGGGGCTGCGGTCGCCTTGGTTACCGGAAGCCCTCGCCCTCGGGCTCGAACAGGTCGTCCTCGGCGAGCCGCCGGGCGAAGCACAGGAACCCGGTGTGGGCGACCATCCGGTGCGACGGACGCATGCTCCGCCCCCGCACCGTCCAGCCCCGCTGCAGCAGCTCGACCGCCTCGAGCATGCCGAAGCCGCGCAGCTCGCGGAGGCAGTCGAAGAACCGCTGCACCTGGCTGACGTTCGGGCAGTGGGCGAATACGATCCCACCGGGTCGCAGCGCCGACCTGGCCCCCGTGGCGGCCTGCCAGGGCTCGGGGAGGTCGAGAAGCACGCGGTCCATGTCCCGCTCCTCGACCCCCTGGTAGACGTCGCCCAGCTTCAACGTCAGGTTGGGCGGCAGGACGCCGAGGGTTTCGGCGATGTTGCGCCTGGCCGCCTCGAGGAACTCCTCCCGCGCCTCGTAGCTGACGACCTCGCCCGACGGACCCACCGCCCGGAGGGCGGCGAGCGTCAGGGCGCCGGTTCCCGTGCCGGCCTCGAGCACCCGGGCGCCTGGATGGAGGTCGGCGCCGACGATGATCGCGCCCAGGTCCTTGGGGTAGATCGGCTGCGTCTCGCGGCGGCGGCCGGTCACCTGCTCGGCGAAGGTGGGACGGACGGCGAGCAGCCTGGCGCCGAGCTGAGTCGTCACGACGATGCCTTCAGGGCGGCCGATCAGGTCGTCGTGGCGCACGACCCCCGAATGGATGGAGTGCTTCTCCCCCGCGCTCAGCCGCACCCGGTGCCTCCGCCCCACCTTGTCGACGAGGACGATCACCTCCCCTTCGGCGAGAGGCCTCACGGTTTGTGGCCGCGAATCAGCGCGTGCCAGTACGCGTGCCAGAGCTTGCCCTCGCGCCTTTCAGGATGCAGCTGCGCTCCGGCCTCACCCTCTGCTGATTCGATGATCGTCGCCAGGTTCGCCGCCAGCTCAGGCGCGACAGCCTGGTTGGCCATCCACTCGTCGTAGTTCCAGTCCAGCTCGCGCGCCTCCGCACGCTCGACCTCGAAACCCGCGCTCCGGAGCTTGCCCACCCATTCGTCCACGGTCAACGACAGCACGTGCGACGGATCCCGCCGCACCTCGACCTCGTGGAGCACGTCGCGCGCGGGCTGCGGCGG
>JBKPCW010000022.1:0-4574 GCA_046727555.1 Candidatus Dormiibacterota bacterium
CGATCAAGCGACGGGGGTATGGCATGGCGACGATGATCATCGAGGGGGAGCGGACCAAGGCCGCATCCGGCAAGACGTACGAGGTCCGCAACCCGGCCACCGGCGACGTTGTCGACGAGGTGCCTTCCGGCGGCCCGGCCGACGTCGACAGGGCGGCGCAGGCGGCGGCGAAGGCGTTCACCACGTGGTCGCGCATGCCGGCCAACAAGAGGGCCGAGATCCTTCACAAGGCCGCCCAGCACATGCTGACCAAGGTCGAGCACATCGCGCCGATCCTCACCAGGGAGCAGGGCAAGACGCTGCTCGAGTCGCGCATCGAGGCCCAGCGCTTCGGCGAGAACATCGCCTGGTTCGCGGACCTGGCGGACAAGGTCCACGGCGAGCACGTGCGGCTCCCGGACCTGACGACTTACGGGCTTGTGGTCCGCAAGCCGATTGGCGTCTGCGGGGCGATCGTGCCGTGGAACTTCCCGCTAACGCTCGCCGCCAACAAGGTCGCGCCCGCGATCGCGGCGGGCAACACGGTCGTCCTCAAGCCGGCAAGCACGACGCCGCTGTCCACGCTGGCGTGCATCGAGGCCCTCATCGAGGGTGGGCTGCCGGAAGGCGTGGTCAACGTGGTGCTGGGCCAGGCGACCGGCGAGGCGATCGTCGGCCATCCGCTCATTCGCAAGATCGCCCTCACCGGCTCCACGCCGACGGGAAAGAAGGTGATGGCGCGCGCCGCCGAGGGCCTGAAGAAGGTGACCCTCGAGCTCGGCGGCAGCGACCCCTGCATCGTCCTCGACGACGCCGATCTCGAAGGCGCGGCCCGCGCCATCTCGGTCGGCCGGTTCTTCAACTGCGGCCAGGCCTGCCTGGCGGTGAAGCGGCTGTATGTGCAGGAGGGAGCCTACGAGGCGTTGCTGGAGAAGCTCATCGCCCGCGCGTCCAAGCTGAAGCCCGGCAACGGGCTCGACAAGGACAGCCGCATGGGCCCGATGCACAGCGAGACGCAGCGGGCCGAGGTCGAGGCGCAGGTCAAGGACGCGGTCGACCGCGGCGCGAAGGTCGTGTTCGGCGGCGGCCGGCCAAAGGGCTCGGAGTACGAGCACGGGTGGTTCATCGAGCCGACGATCCTCACCGACGTCCCCGACGGCACCCGGATGTGGACCGAGGAGGTCTTCGGTCCGGCGCTCCCCATCCGCAAGATCAAGGACCTGGACGAGGGGCTGCGCCTCGCCAACGACTCCCAGTACGGTCTCGGCTCGTCGATCTGGACCACGAACATGGGCGCGGCCCACCGCGCGGTCGACGAGCTCGAGGCTGGCTACACGTGGGTCAACGCGCTGCAGATCGCGCACGACGAGCTGCCCTTCGGCGGGACGAAGCAGTCGGGCTTCGGCAAGGAGCACGGCGTCGAGGCCTTCTTGCAGTACACGGAGGAGAAGTCGGTGGTCTACGGCGGCGTATGAGATCCGGGCTCGCCGTGCTCGGCGCCGTGGTGTTGCTCGTCGGCCTGGTCTGGATGGGCCAGGGCCTGGGCTACATCAAGGGCAGCTTCATGACCGACGACATGAAGTGGTTCTGGATCGGCGTCGGCATGGCGATCGTCGGTGTGGTTCTCGGCGTCTACGGTTTGCGCCGGCGTCAGTCGAGGGTCTGAAGCGACCGCCACGCCTGCCAGAGCGGACGTCGTTGCCCGGTGCACACGAGGATGGGCGCCCCGTAGTCGTTGTTGCTGATCCTGAGCGAATTCGTCACCGTTCCCACCTGGCGGCAGTCGAGGAACAGCCGCTCACCCTCGTCCGGCGTGAAGTTGACCATCACCGCCGAGGACGGGTCCATACGGGGCGGCGCCCAGTACCAGTAGCTGAGGTGTGGGCTGACCGCGCGCGGCAGGCCCAGCGCCGGGCCGTGCAAGTCGATCGCGGCCGCCTCCTGGTAGTAGTGGGCGATGACCATCGCGTGGCCTCTCTGCTCCGTCAACAGGCTGTCATAGGCACCGGCGGTCTGCTGCGCGAGCTCCGGCCAGCCGACCTCGTCGGCGAAAAGACCAGTGGGGATCGGCGCGACCGGCAGGACGGCCAGGGATAGAAACAGGCCCGCGACCACCGCGGGAGTCATGAACGCCGCCAGGCGCACCCTCGACGTCAGCACGCCGTCGAGCCACACCGCGCCCGCCGCGTAGAGGACCGGATAGATGGGAGCGGCGTAGTAGGCCTTGCCGCCCATGGCGAAGAAGACCAGCTCGACCGCGACCACGCAGTAGACGAGCGCGCGAAAGCGCTCGTTCCTGTGCAGGTTGAGCAAGCCCGCCACCGCCGGCAGCGCGAACAGCGGGTTGATGAAGACCAGGACCTGCTGCCACCAGTAGGCGAACGGGCCATCTGTATGTCCGCGGTGGGAGAGGACGTACTGGACGCTGATCCAGTCGTGGGTCGCCTGCCAGACGAGGTTGGGCAGGAAGACCAGCAGTGCGATCCCTGCCCCCAGCCACGGCTCTGGCGTCAGCAACATCGAGCGTCTGCTCGACAGAAGGACCCCGGCGAGGATCGCGACGGGGAGGGCGGCCATCGTGTGCTTCGTCTCCAGGCCGACGCCGATGACGACGCCGAGGAGGAGCCACAGACGCCGGTCGCCGGTGCGGAGCAGGCGGGCGAAGACCAGCAGGGCGACCGCCCAGGCCAGCTGGTCGTAGGTCGCGGTGTGGAAGAGGGCGTTGGAGCCGATGAAGACCGGCGAGAGGAACAGCGCCAGCGCCGCCCAGGCCTGCGCGCGCGCGGACGCGCCGAGCTCGCGGGCGATGAGCGCGGCCAGGACGACGATCACGCCCCCGGTCAGAAGCGTCAGCAGCCGGAGCGCGACCAGGGAGTCCGGCGCGACCGCCTGGACGGAGGCGGCGAGGAGCGGCACGAGCGGCGGGAAGTCGACGTAGCCGAAGTCGAGGTGGTGTGCGGCGGCGACGAAGTAGAGCTCGTCGCCGTGCCACCCGTAGCGGTCGAGGAACGGGACGGTGAGCGCGACCTTGGCTGCGGCGCTGAGCCCGACCCATACCCACGGGAAGGGCGCGCGCACGCGGTCAGCTTACCGGCGGGGCCCTCCGAGCGCTCCGCGACAAGAGTTAGGCGGTTCTACCGTTGAGCCGGTCCCAGTGGGCCTGGCATTCCACGCAACGCGTGGCCGCCGGCTGGTAGCGCAGCCTGGCTTCCGGAATCCGCCGGCCGCAACCCTCGCAGACGCCGTACGTGCCCTCGCGGAGCCTCTCCAGCGCCCGCTCGACCTGCTCCCGGTTCTCGTCGAGCAGGTGGACCAGGATGTCGCTCGTCTCGCGGTCGGAGAGCGCCTGTGCGAGATCCGTCTCCTCCGGGATGCCGGTGATCACGCCGCCGACGACGTCGTTGAGCGGTCGGTGCAGACCCGCCTCCTCGCCGCACTGGGCGGCCAGGAGCTCGAGCCTGCGTCTGTCGGCCTCCAGCCTCTCCTCCGGGGCGCTGCCCGTCTTCTTGCGAGTCGCCATTGCTGATTCCCCCCTCAAAGTCGTTACCTGAACTGGCGGTATTTGGACTTCGGAAGCAGAACGCCTGCAACGAGTTGCGTACCCGCTCCCGCACAATTACGGGCCGGATGCAACCCCCGCGACAATTCCCCCCGGTGATCCAGGTCGCCGTCCTGGTGCTTTTAGTGGCCGGTTGCCAGCCGTCCAACCCGCACCCGGTGCCGAGCGTACCTCAGATCGGCGCCGATCTCAAGTGCGCCTCCGGCGACCACGGTTACGAGGACCCGCTCGGCTGGGGCTTCTGCTACCCGGCGACGTGGAAGTACATCGAGCGCTCCCAGCACGTGGATGCGCCCCGGGGCGTCGACCTGACCTTCGACATCACCTGCCTGAGCCAATGCCGGATGTCGACTCCGAGCCCGGGTCCGGCCAACAATC
This sequence comes from Candidatus Dormiibacterota bacterium, assembly GCA_046727555.1. Lineage (GTDB taxonomy): Bacteria > Chloroflexota > Dormibacteria > Dormibacterales > Dormibacteraceae > 40CM-4-65-16. The sequence continues at coordinate 3,917 of JBKPCW010000022.1, forward strand.
TGTTCGGGTTCATGATCGTGTCGACCTACGAACGGGCCGGTTCGTTCGACCTCGCGAACTGGGTCAACGTGAACCTCAAGCCAGTGCCAACGCTCGAGACCATCTCCTGGGGCAACGCCCTCGAGGCGGCGCGCCTGCCCGACGGGCGGCGGATCGCCCTGACGCCGCACTTCGTCATCGTGCTCGACGTGCGTTCAGGCCCGCTTGACGTCGAGGGTGAAATGGCCTCCAGGCTGAGCACCTGGAAGTTCGCGGTCTAGTAGCAGACATTGCATTGGCGGCCGGGTTCAACCCGGCCGCGACTTTGTACTTCCGGCCGCCAGACGTCGCAATGCGTCCTGATTCGGAAATCGCAACTGCTCCGGAGGGAGTTAGGGGCGCGAATCCGGCCGGTTGGAGGGTGGGAGCACGATCGCCGCGAGCGGCCGTTGAGCGCGCCCGGAGAAGAGGGAACCCGGAAGGGTTCCCTCTTCTAACCTAGTTCGGCCGGCGGAACATCGACTGCATCTTCATCGCCAGGCCGAGGTCGCCTTCCGTCTTCAGCTTGCCCTGCATGAAGGCGGTCATGCCGTCCAGCTTGCCGGTCATGATGTTGACCCAGTCGGGAACGGCCGCCTTGAGCGTGAGCTTCGGAGACTCGGGCGGATCGCCCTTGCCC
>JBKPCW010000023.1:0-8220 GCA_046727555.1 Candidatus Dormiibacterota bacterium
GGGGAATTACTCTTTCTCTAGCCGAAGCGCCGACGCGTTCTTCGGCATGGGCAGCAAGGGCGGCCCACCGGCTGCCTCCTGGAGCGTTTCCGTCAACCAGGGCCTCAACTCCTTCAAGCCGACGCGCCAGCCCGGCCCGCCCGTCGTGGAGCAAAACACCATGGTTTTCATCACAGAGTTCGACGCGGCCGGCAACGGCGGCTTCGGCTGCTTCGTCGTGCCCGACAGCGCCTTCACGGTCAGCCGCGACCTGCAGACGGCATCGCTACACGCGGTCCTGAGTGTGGATGAGGTTTGCGACGGTTACGGCACGGCCGTCGGAGGCAAAGGCGGCGGTGCGTTCGCAGGCGGCGACGGCGGCCTGACGCTGCCGATCGCGGTCGATGTGACCTGGACGGCGACAACCGCCACGAGCACCAACACCAATGTATTCACGTTCCGCTGCCTCAACTTCAACATGAACGGCAACGGCTCCTTCGCGAGCGTCCAGGCGAGCGCCACGGGCTCGATCTCGGCGCTTCCTGGATCGTTCACGGCGGATTACACCAACATCGCGTCAGGCACCAACCAGCTGCACATCAACGCCGAATACCCCGAGGCGTGCTACGCCTGAGTTCTTGACTGTTCTCGGTCACCGGTCAATGAAAATTGACCGGTGATCGTCGTCTGCGGCGAAGCCCTGATCGACGTCATTCACGACCCCGACGGCACCACGCACTCGACGCCGGGCGGCGGACCGTTCAACACCGCGCGTGCCCTCGCGCGTCTCGGCGTCCCCGTCGCCTACGTGGGCCGGCTGTCGAAAGACCCGTCGGGCCGGCTGCTCACGGATCTGCTCGCCGCGGACGGCGTGGACCTCAGGCTCGCCAGCTTCGGTCCCGAGCCCACGACGAGCGCCGTCGCCACCGTCCGTGAGGGTGGCGTCAACGAGTACGAGTTCGACGCCACAGGCACGTCGGCGCCGAACCTGACGCTCGAGATGCTGCCCGTGCAGCTCGGGCACGACGTCGATGCGATCCACATCGGGACGCTGGGACTCGTGTTCGAGCCGGTGGCGACAACCCTCATCGGGCTGCTTCGGCGGGAGCATGAGGGCCGGCTCGTCATGGTCGATCCGAACGTACGGACCGGCTTGATCGACGACTCGGTCTATCGCGAGCGCCTCCATGCTGTCATCGCCGAGAGCACGGTCGTCAAGACGAGCGAAGCGGACCTGCACTTCCTGCTGCCTGGAACCGAAGACGAACCAGCGGCGCTGGCGATGCAGCGCGCGGGAGCAACGCTGGCCGTGGTGACCCTCGGCGTGCGAGGGGCGTTGGCCGCGCACCGCGACCTCCGCGTTTTCGTGCCCGCGCCTCACGTCGAGGTCGTGGACACGATCGGCGCGGGCGACGCTTTCGGCGCCGGGCTCCTGGCCTGGCTGCACGACCACCGCAAGATCTCGCCGGATCTTTCCCTTAATAAGGACGAGCTGGAAGCGGCGCTGGCCTACGCGTGCAGGGTGGCCGCGATCACGTGCACGCGGCGCGGCGCGGACCCGCCCTGGAAACGGGAGCTGTAGCTAGCCGCCGGCCAGGAACCAGAGCGCGACCTGGGCCAGCAGCTCCGGCTGCTCGACCGTCAGCTCGTGGCTCGCGCCGGGGACGATGAAGAGCTGCGAAGCGGGTATGGCGCGGTGGATGTCGACCAGGTGCTCGAGCCGGATCATGTCGTGGTCGGCCCCGACGACCAACACTGGCGCCTCGATGCGCGCGAGCTCGGCGAGCGGGATCTCGGGCTCGCGGCGCAGCATGTCGATGACCTTCTGCGCGAAAACCCGCCAGTTTTCGTGCTTCGTCGCGGCCTCGCCCGGCCAGGTGTCCGGGGTCACGTCACGCAACCAGGCGAGCGCTTCGTCGGTCAGGCCGGAGACGCTGATGTTCGGCGCGATGGCCACGATCTTGCCGACCAGGTCGGGCCTCGCGATCGCCGCCTCGATGGCGATGATCGCGCCGTCGGAGAAGCCGACCAGGTCTGGCCGGTCGAGGCTCATCTGCTCAATCAGCGCGACTGTGTCGGCGGTCATCGAGGCGTAGCTCAGCTCACCCGGCCGGTCGGGGGTGCGGCCGTGCCCCTGCCGCTCGGGCTGGATGACCCGGTAGTGCGCTTCGAGCCGCGCTACGAGTTGCGCCGAGTAGCCGATCCACTCCGCCGCCCCGTGGAGGAAGAGCAGCGGAGGGCCGGAGCCGCCAACCTCGACGTAGGTCCGCAGGCCGCGGGCCTGGACGATCATGGCCTGGGATTTTGCGCCCTCGCCGGCGGATGCACGTTTGCCGGGCGGTTGAATGCGCCATTCGCCGGCGAATGAGCGGAACCGCCGGCGCGTCAGCTGCCGAAGCCGAGACTTAGCTGTTCGTGAGCAGCCGCCGAATCGCCCACGCCACCGTCTCGGCCGTCTGCTCAGGCGAAGATCCGGTCAGGAGCTCAAAGGCGCGCACGCCGGAAGACGAGGCGAGGACCGCGATCAGGTCGCGCATCTTGCGCAAGTCGGCGGGGTCTAAGTCGGGGCGCTCACGGCGCACCACCTGCTCGATTGGATCCAGCCGTTCGCCTCGATTCTCGCGCCGAAACTCGTCGACCGCACCCGAGGCGATGGCCGCGCGCAGGCCCGGGTCGAGGCGTTCCATGCGCGCCGCGATGATCGGAAGAGCGTCGAGCATCTCGTCCAGCGAGGACCATCTCCCGGCCGACAGGTCCAGGGGATGCGCGTCGATCGCATCGGCGTAGTGCAGACGGAGCGCGGCCACGAGCTGCTGCTTCGACTGAAAGTGGCGGTAGACAGTCGCCACGGACACCCCCGCCTCCTCCGCCACGGCCGGCACAGAGAGCTCGGTGACTCCGCGCGCCAGCACGCGCGCGACAGCTTCGACGATCCGCAACCGGGTCGCTTCGAACTGCCCACGCCTGAGCGGGCTCACGTATGTCCGGCCCATTGCCGGCAATGTTAGCAAGAGGGATCCACTATTGACAATAGGCTCCCTGTCGTTAATACTTGTAGCGCTTCCGGTTGCCTGGTTGGAGGACAGGGCGATGAGCATGTTGGGCCGCTTGTGGCGGTGGCTTGAGCCGGGTCTGCTCTACGTCGAGCCGATGGTTGCGATCAGCTACTGCGAACTGATGGACTCCGTCGAGCGCTCATCACCCGAGCCCGAGATCTCGGTCGCCGTCGAGAGCCGCGGTCTGAATGCTGAGCGCCAGGAGCGCCCGCGCCGCCTGTTGCGCGATCGTTCATGAGCGCGCTCAACCGCAGCGCATCGTGGCTTCCGCTCTCAGCGGTCGGCCTGGAGCAGATCCAGGAAGTTGGAGGCAAGGCGGCGAGGCTGGGTGAGCTCTCGCGAGCCGGCTTCCGAGTGCCAGACGGCTTCGTGCTTCCAGCGTGCGTCTTCGGGCATGAACGCCAAGCGGCTCGAGCCGTCCAGGCCGCTCTGCAAACCCTCGGCACGGGCCGCGTCGCGGTGCGTTCGTCGGGAGTAGCCGAGGACCTGGACGACGCGTCCTTCGCCGGCCAGTACGAGACCGTGCTCAACGCCGAAGGATCAGACGCCGTGATGGCTGCAATCCGCCGCTGTTGGAGCTCCGCGACGAGTGCCCAGGTCAGGGTCTATTCAACTGATCGCGCCGGCGGCAAGTCCGGCGCGGTAGCAGTGCTGGTTCAAAAGATGGTCGAGGCGTCATGCGCGGGCGTTGCGTACTCGTCAAACCCAATCAACGGAGATCGCGCGGAATCTGTGGTCAATGCGATTCGCGGATTGGGCGACAGGGTGGTCTCGGGACAGGCCGACGCCGATGAGTGGCTCGTGCGCGACGGCGCGGCGAGCCAAACGCGACAGGCCGAGGGCACCATCGACGCCGCGCAAGCGGTGGCGATAGCGGACCTCGCGATGAGGGCGGCGGCGTATCTCGGCGCTCCTCAGGACATCGAGTGGGCGATCGCCCGGGGCGAGCTTTATCTGCTGCAGTCACGACCGATGACCGCCCTGCCGGAACAAGTGCGCTGGGACCCGACAGTGCCAGGTGGCTATGTGCGGAATTTCCGTCTTGGCGAATGGCTGGGCGACCCGGTGACGCCGCTCTTCGAGAGCTGGTTGGTTGACAGGTTGGAGCGGCGGTTCCACGAGCTGCAGGGCGGCTGGATCTCCATGCCCTGGCGCGAGCCGGCGCACATCGTCGTCAACGGCTGGTACTACTACTCGATGGATGTGCTGCCGGGCACACCGTTCGAAGTCCTGCGATTCCTCATGCAGAGGTTGATCCCAAACCTTCTCCTTCGGCCCCGCCGCGCGGTGATGGTGATCCCACCCCTGGCGCATTTCGGCGTCGACCTCTTTGTCAAAGAGTGGCGCGACGACGTCCTGCCGAAGCATCAAAGCGTGGTCGCGGAAGCGATAGAGATGGTCGACCGCGCATCGACCGCGCAGCTGGTCGAGATCATCGATCGAATCGCCACCCAGGCCGGTGATTACTTCACGTCGGTCACGGCTGTGGCCGGCTTCGGCTGGAAGGCAGAGGTTCCACTCGCGGGCTTCTACCGCAAGCACCTCTACCCGGTGGTCGGAGGTTCGTACGCCGAGCTGCTCCAGGGTCTCTATGCCGCCGACGCTGGAACCGCTGGTCACTCGGTCGTGAGCCTGGATTGGTTCCATCCGACGCTTTCCGAGCTCGACATCAGCCCGGAACCGCCCGCCGCCGTTGCCAGTCGTCGCGACAGGCTCGCCGCATCGCGGCGCGAAGCTGAAAGCCGCGCCCGGGCGGCGCTAGCTGACAGGCCGAAGTTGCGCGCACGTTTCGAACGCCTCCTTGCACGAGCGCAACGGTTTCAGCCGGTGCGCGAGGAGCAGCTTTCGTACATGACGCTCGGCTGGCCCGTCATGCGTCGTGCCCTTCGGCACATCGGGTCGCACCTGGTGGCGGCGGGCATCATCGATGTTGACGACCAGATCTATTTCCTGGACCACGAGGAGGTGATCAACGCACTGGCCGGCGATCGGTCGTCGATGGTCGCTGAGACCAGGCATAGGCGTGCCACGTGGGAGCGGCAGCGCAAGCTCGTCGCGCCCCTGACCGTCGGCACGGTCTCGCCGCTGTTCGTCAAACTGCTGGCCCGTGTCGAGCAGTCCGTCCGAGTTCCAGGCGTCGGCCGATCGTTGGTAACAGGGGTGCCTGCAAGCCCCGGCCGCGCTCGCGGGCACGCCCGGATCATCCGCAGCCTGGACGATTTCGGACGGCTTCAGCCAGGCGACGTTTTGGTGGCGCCTGTGACGACGCCCGCCTGGACCGCGCTGTTCACGCGTGCGGCGGCGGTCGTCACCGACACCGGCGGGGTCGGCTCCCACGCGTCTCAGGTCGCCCGGGAGTACGGCATCCCCGCCGTGGTTGGGACCGGCGATGGAACGGCGCGGCTCCAAGACGGCCAGCCCGTGCTTGTCGACGGCGGCGCCGGCGTCGTGGAGGCCCTCCCGACGACCTTTGGAGGGCCTACAAGGCCTGTGACAGCGACCACCGCGAGTCTATGAGTTTGTTTCCCCACGACACCAGTTCGTCCAACTCCTCAGCGGAAAGCTTTGATCGCAGTTGGTCTCGGAATCGCTCCCAATGCCGTTGGTCCAGCCACGCCCATAGCCAGGCTCCTGGATCGAAATGAGTGCTCGGGTTTCCCTCGCTGTCGGCTGGATAGAAGTCTCCGGATAGAAATTCCGCATCCCACGGACTCAGCTCTGCGGAACCGAGCGCGTCAATCCGCGCGTGTAAATGGTCAGACTCTGCCAGGTAGACCCTGGCCGCATTGTTCAGCCATGCAAGCTTGGCTCTGCCCAGCCGGGGCTTTGTCTGCATTGCTGCCTTGTCCTCCAGCTTGACAATCAGCTCGACCCACGGAAGGTGATTCGGTCCGCGGGTTGCAAGTTCGTCCGAGAGTTGGGCGATCCGATCTGCCACCAGCGCCCCATGGCTTTCTCGCACTGAAGCCAACCAAGCTTCCGCGTCGTCCTTGGAGGCGCCTCCGCTCCGTTCGGCTCTGCCTTGATCTCGGAAGGGCCAGTCGAGCAAGAATCTGCGGGCAGCGTGACGTGTTGCCCCAGCGTCGTCGCGACTGAAACCCATCTCGCCCAGGAATGGCTCGATGACGTCCATACCTATCAAGGCGCACGCGACGCGAAGGTCCCACGCCTTGTCATCTCGACCATCTGGTTTCACCTATCGCCTGGGTGAGCTCCGCTCCCAAGAAGGAGCTCGACAGTCTTAGAGTGCCCATTGCGCTGAGCCCATGCGAGGGCGGTCATGGATCCTTGGTTTGGCCTTTCGACGAGGTTCGGGTCGGCGCCATGTTGGAGCAGCAGTCCGACGATCCCTGCGTGGCCCCAGCTGGCCGCAGCGCATAGAGGCGTGCCTTCATCTTCGCCGCCACTCTCGAGATTGGGGTCGGCGCCCGACTCGAGCAACATGCCGACAATCTCGGTTTCGCCCTGGACCGCCGCCTTGTACAAGGGCGTCGTCCCATATTTGTCGGTTCCGTTTACCGGCGCACCGCGCCGTAACAGCGACGCGACGCGAGCAACCCGAGAGCCCAGGATCGCTGACGTTAGCTGGTCGATCACAAGGGCAACTATTACCCAAATCTGGGGGCGGACCCCAGACGAGATTCGAGGGGTTTCATCCCGGTCAGGAAGGCATTGCTGTCGGCAAGCCCAGAGAGGCAGCCGCAGCCAGCAACCGATCGTCGTAGGTAATCACCGCTGCCAGATCGTCTCCGAGGCTTGAAGCAGCCGCCAGGTGGATCGAGTCCAACGATCGGAGGTCGGTCGGATCGAGCTCCGCGGCACGGTCGAGAAGGGCATCGTCGAGTCGGATGAGATGGACGCCGGCCAAGAGCTTGCGGGCTTCCGGAACCAACCGTGGGAGACCGGCACGGCGTACGACCCGCACCAGCTCGACCCTCAGCAGCGCCGCGGACGCGCGCTCAGGCCGGCGACGGAGCCACCTGCGCAAAGCAGCCGACTCGGGCTCAGTCATCAGGAGCTTCACCGCCGCCGAGGTGTCGAGGTAGGCGACCTCAGCGCTCATCTGCCCTCATGTCAGCCAGGATCTTTGACAAGAGTGGCTTGCCACCTGTCGATGCAATCGGCTTAACGTCGAGAAGATCTCCAGTCGCACCGCTCGCTCGTCCCTCCGCCTGCAGTTGTTCAAGTCTGCTCGCCTCGTGCATGGGCACTATCCGCGCAACGGCACGACCGCGGTCTGTCACCTCAACGACCTCGCCTGCCGCGACACGACGCAAGACCGCAGTTGCGTTCTGACGAAGCTCCCTGATTCCTACCCTTTCCATGTTGCACATTGTAGCACTTCAAGGTACAAATGTGTGCACTTCGGAGGCAAGGAGGACCCTCGGATTCGACTACGAGAGCGATGGTAGCCCCGGCGAGATTCGAGGCCACAACTGCTATACCGTTTCTGCGCTTTCGCTCCGCCGATCTAGATGCGCATCGGGACCTGGGCTAACGTCGTGCTCGGCCAGAGGGATCACATGCCATGAGTTCGCGCGGGTTCGCGTTCCGGCGACTATGTGCTCGATGGCAGCGAAGGGGAGCTGGACCGGACCTGTGCGCAAGCGGCCGAATATATGGTCACAGTGACCGGCCCCTTCTGTTCACGCTGTCGAAGGATGCAACTCACCAGACATAGGGAACCAGCCGCTTGGTTCTGGCCTTGTATTGGACGTACCCGTCGCCTAATTCAGCTACCAAAAATCTCTCTTCGATAGGAATTCGATACGCCAAGGCGGCGATCGTTGCAAGTAGAAGTACAAGCACCGAGACCCAAGATTGAAGGGCTACGCCGAGCCCGAGCAAGCCCAAAGAGAATCCAGCGTAGCCAGGGTGGCGCAAAAGACGATAGTGACCCGTGTCTACCACTCTATGGTCGTTTTGGATTTGCACATCGAGGGAGAAGAAATGCCCCAGAGTTCGGTAAGACCATCCCGTGATTGCCAAGCCAAGAAGCCACAGCGCCAGTCCCGGATAGAAGAGCCAGTGCGGGAGCACGCCGATGTGTGCGTACCCGAGCCAGACCGCAATGAGAGCCGCCGGAAGGAGGGCGAAATTTGTGAAGGTCGACACGTCCTTCTTAGGCCTCGTCTTTACCGAGGCAGAATTTCTGCGAGACCATTGTCCGAAGAAAATCAACGGG
>JBKPCW010000024.1:0-6135 GCA_046727555.1 Candidatus Dormiibacterota bacterium
GCCATGGGCTGCGCGAACGCGCGCCGGCCGGAACGGCGGACGAGGAGCTCGGGGGACGCGCCCGCGAACGCGGTGCCGTCGGCGCCGGAGACCAGGTAGGTGAAGCACGATGGGTACGCCGCGCGCAACCCTCGCGCGACCGTGCCGGCCGAGACGACGCCGTCCCCGCGCGCCAGGACCTCGCGCGCGAGCACGACCTTCTCGGCCTCGCCCGCGCGCAAACGCGCGGCCGCCGACTGGACCGCCGCCGTCCACGCGAGCGGATTGCGCACCGACGTGACCTCGAGCCGTCGCGCCGCCGGCGCCCGGACCGAAGTCGGCGCGAGGTCCAGCAGCTCCTCGGCTTCGTTGGTCGCGGCGTAGACGAAGGTGCGTCCGCGCCGCCGCACCACGGCCAGCGCCGGCACGCGGAGCAGAAGGGCGGGGAAGCCGGACCACGCGCCCGCCGGTTCGCGGTCAGGCCGGTATGCGAATCCACCGACCGCGACGGTGTCGATCGATGCGCTCACGCGGCGCCAGAGGCGGGATGCGGCGGAGATCCGGTTGGCGTCGGCTTCGAAGTCGAGCCTGCGGCCCTCTGCATCCTCGAGCGCGACGCCGCCCGGCGCGGCGACGATGTCGGCGACGCGGCCCACCGCCGCCACGCTCACGGCATCGGGCATCGGCCGCTCGATGAGCATCACCTCGTACCCGGCGTCGCGCGCGGCGCTGACCAGGTCGACCAGGTCCGGCGTGCGGTCGAGCTCCCATGTCCGGACGTGCGGGGCGGCGATCATCCCTTTCTCTCGATGTGCTCGCGCGCCGCGCGCAGCAGCGTGCGCTGGAAGTGGTGGCGCACGAGGATGCCGCTCGCCTCGAGCAGCTCGTTGAAGGTCTGCAGCAGCCGGCGCTCGGCTGCCTCGGTCTCACCGCCCTCGGCCTGGATCCGCTCGCGCACGTAGCGGTCGAAGAGGCCAACCGCCTGGCGCGCCGTGCGGTCGACCGCGGCGGCGTATTCCTTGCCCAGCTCCATCAGTGAGCCGATGGGCACGCCGGCCGCGATCAGCTTCATGCCGGCGGCGATGGCGGTCAGGTCGTCCGCCGGGTAGCGCGGCTCGTCGCCGCCGTCGATGGGCACGAGCAGGCCCGCCTGCTCGAGGCTGAGCAGCAGCGGCTCGGCGACGCCGCTGCGCTCGGCGAGCTCGTGGAGGGTCAGTGTCTGCGGCGCCGAGGGGTGGGTGACGGCCGCGACGAGAGCCTCGTCCGACGGCTCGAGCTCACCCGAAAGGAAGCGCTGGATGACGGTCAGGGTGAACCCTTGCTGCTGGAGCTCCCTGATCCGGCGCAGCCGCTCGACGTGGGCGTCGCCGTACCAGGTCACCCGGCCCTCGCGTCGCGGGGCCTCGAGCAGGCCCTTGCCCTGGTAGAAGCGGATCGTGTCCACGGCCACACCGGCCGCCCGGGCCAACTGTTCGATCCGGTACTCCATGAGTACTTACTCTAACGATCGATTCGGTAGCGGACAAAGACGGTCCCGTTGCCAAACCGGCGCTCCTCGAGCAGCGCCAGGCGAGCGCTGAGACCGGGCAGAGCCCGGTTGCCGGCGCCCACCAGCACCGGCACGACGAACAGCTGCAGCTCGTCGACCAGTCCGGCCTCGATCGCCTGGGCAGCGAGGTGTGAACCGCCGACGGCGAGGTCCTTCACCGCCGACTCCTTCATCGCTCGCACGGCGCCGGGGTCGAATTCGCGCTCAATCCGGGTGCGCGCGCTCGACGCCTCCCGCAAGGTCCGCGAGAAGACGACCTTGTCCGTCGCCCGCCAGATCGCCGCGAAGTCGCGGGTGTAATCCGTGTCCTCGCCCTGCGTCTCCCAGTAGACCATCGTCTCGTACATGCGCCGGCCGAAGAGGTAGGTTCCGACCGACCGCTCGAGGTCGTTGACGAACCGATGCACCACTTCGTCCGGCTCCGCCCACTCGAAGTTGCCGTTCTCGTCGGCGACGAAGCCGTCGAGCGACATGATCACGGAGTAGATGAGCTTCGCCAGCGGCGTCTACCCGAACGTGTCCCAGTAGTACATGCGCTCGAGCCACCCAGCGTCCGCGCGGTACGCGCGGGCGAAGAACTCGACCGAGTCCACGTAGTCGTAGCTGTTGTTGTAGTGCCAGATCGCGTTCCTCATGTCGTACGGAGCGCCGTTGTGGACGAGCAGGCGCGCGGCTCCGAGGATCGCCGCGTGGGGGTCCATGACGTTCCCGCCCTGGCCGTACTGCGCCCAGGTCCCGGGCAGGAACTGCATCGGTCCCAGAGCGCCGGCCGACGACGGACCGTTGACGCGGCCGAACTTGCTCTCGATGAAGTTGATGGAGGCAAGGTAGCTCGCGTCGATCCCGTAGCGGTTTTGCGCCTCGAGGTAGTACGACCTGAGCGACGCGAGCGGGGCCGCATTGGAGTACGGAAGCGTGAAGTGCGCATGGACGAGGTAGTACTCGTCGATGCCGCCGAGGATGTACAGAGAGTGGAGCGCGGCGATCATGTCGCTGATCGGGCTCCGCGTCGCGGGCGGCAGCAGCGCGATGACCGCCTTCTCGATGCTCGCGTAGCCGGCCATGTCGTAGATCCAGACCTGCTCCTGCCGCGCCGCCTGCCGGAACGCGTACGTCGCGGAGGCGACGGCCAGGTCGTGGCGGACGCTCTCCGCCAGCCCCGAGGGTTTCTCCTGCGCCAGCGCGGTGAGCCGGGCGGACGCGTCCTGCATCGCGAGCTCGGCGGCCACGATCCGCTGCGCCTCGTGGTGGACGCTCGGCAGCGCGTCGGGGTCGCGCGCCTGCACCGCGGCAGGCAGCGCGGCCGTCACGACCGCGATCAGGACCGCTGCCCCGACTCGAATCAGGCGGTTCCCTCGACCGCCCTCAACTCCGGTCGCTCCTCCGGGACGGCGGGCATGTCCTCCGGATAGGGATCCGAAGCCGTCGGCTCACGGAGCCCGACCGAGTCGAGCAGCCCGCTGATCTCGTCGCCGACCAGCTCACCTCCCTGGCTCATGAGCGCTTCCACCGCCATGTCGATTGCTTCCTTGTTCACGTACATCAGGCGCCAGTCGTCGATGTATGCGGAGCCGAGGATCTGAGCGACGACGCGGCGACCACGATTGTTGTTGAGGACCGCACCTTCCCAGGTCGACTGCTCGTGCGCGCCCTGTGTGATTTCCCGCACCGAGATGAGCTGCTCGCCGATATTTGCCGCCTTCAGCGACATCTTCGGGTCAAGCTCGTCGGCTCCCATGCCCACGATGCCCGCCATCACACACGCCCTCTGGGTCGCCATGCGCAGGTCCTCCGAGACGCCCGTCGTGTTTTCGCCGTAGAACACACGCTCCGCAGCCAGCGCCCCGAGCGCGTGGCGGACCTCCGCCGCCAACTGCGATCGGAACGTGGAGTACTGCTCCTCGGTCGGGATGGCAAGGTGGTACCCGCCGATCTCGCCCAGCCGTGGGTCCGCGCGCCGGCGGACAGAGAGCCGAACGTGGCCGTGATCTTTCTGGAAGAAGTGAGACGCGATGGTGTGGCCGAGCTCATGTCGCGCGATGCGCACCTTGTCCCGCTCGCTGTACTCGGTCGGAATCGGAAGTCCGGACTCGACGTTGCCGAGAGCCTCGCGCATGTCCTTCCAGTCAAACGCGCTGCGTCCATCCTCGAATGCGTAAAGCAGGGCGAGCGAGAGAACCTGCTCGATGTCGGCCGGCGAGCGTCCTTCGGTGATGCGGGCGAACTCGTCGCGCCGCTCAGCCGTGTCGAGGGACGCGTCGTGCTGCTTCTTGTCGAAGTAGAGGGCTGCGATGTCCTTGCGCGCCTCGCGATTCGGCATCAGGAAGGTGATCTGCCGGCCGAATCGACCGGGCCTGGTCAGGGCTTCGTCGAGGACCGATGCACGGTTGGTGGCGCCGATGAAGAGGATGTTGTAGTTCGGAGCCTTCAACGCCGGGATCCGAAGGTTGAGCTTGGTCCCGTTGGCTCCGATCACCCGCGGAAGGAATAGCCCGTCGAGCGTCAGGTTCACGAGACCCCGCATCTGGCGCGCGATCCAGCCGGGGTTGTCGATGCCGTCCATGAGGACGAGCAGCATGTTCAGTCCGAGCTGGCCTCCGCCCATCATGCCGCCGAAACCCGCCATGGCCCCGCCCTGCATTCCGGATCGGCGCATCCCGAGGGCGTCGATCTCGTCGATGAAAACAACGCATCCGCCCCAGACCTTGGCGCGCTTGCGCGCGGCACGCACCATCAGGTAGACGCTCAACGCGTCGATGCCGAGGAACATGCCGGCGAACGAGCCGCCGTTGGCGATGAAGATGGGCACGTGCATGGACGAGGCGATGGCCTTGGCGAGCATCGTCTTGCCCGTTCCAGGAGGTCCGACCATCAGGACGCCACGCTCGCGCTTGCCCCCGGCCTTCGTGAACAGCCGCCCGTGCTCGATCAGACGAAGGATGCGGTCCATCTCGGACACGGCTGACTTCTGGCCACGGACGTCGGCCATGTTCACCCCGAAGTTCGCGTCGTCGGGGTTGATCATCGTCTTGCCGATGCGCGTGTAGAGATAGAACGGCCCGAAGAAGAGCATGAAGTTCGCGCCCAGGAGGAACAGCAGGTAGATCAGCTGCGTCAAAGCGAGGGCAAGGAAATCCGGTAGGGCCAGCAGCGCGTCTTCCGGCGCGAGCCCGAAGAAGGTGTACGCGATGGTGAGGTAGGCGATGGGCACCAGGGCGACCACGATCGCCCGCTTCCAGAACACCGCGCGGTTTGTCTCGACGGTGCGCTGGAGGATGTCTGTCTCGGGCGCGATCCGCTCCGCAACGATCAAACGGCGCCGCACAATGCTCAGGATTCCGCGCGCCAGCAGCATCGCCACGACGGCGTACACCAGCGACCACCCAAGGCCCATTTGCAGCGCGACGAACGAGAAGGCGAACGCAGACGCGCCTACGAAGAGCGTGAAGATCCAGAAGATGATCACGGCGGGGTCAGCTCCTTCTCCCTATACGGGCGTGGGTTGCGGGCGGCGGAAAACACCACGATAGCGAGGCCGAGGGCGATTAGCACGTCGCCCGGGCTGTAGGCCTCCGGCACCGGGTAAAGCGCGATCCAGTCGCCCAGCAGGTTCAGACGGGTGGCGTCGCCCATCACGGTGTACTGCCCGACCGTGCCGTGCCGGAGCAGCGATCCGGCCAGGTCGGGAGCGACCGGCATGCGGGCGCCGTTGGCGAGGATCACGACCAGGTTGAGCGCGATGCCGGCGCTGACGAGCCACACGCCGCGCACCCGCCGCCAGTGCCACACCGTCCACACGAGAATGGCGGCGAGGGCGAGCACGTAGACGTAGCGCGCGGCTTCGAGACGGCCGAGCGGGGTCAGCAGCACCGCCTCGCGGATCACGACCGCGGCCACCAGGAGCCACGGCCAGCGAAAGCGCAGGCGGGCGAGGTTCTCGAGGCGTCCTCCGGTCAGAAGCGCGAAGACGAGGCCGAGGACGATCGCCCCGACGAACAGCAATGACTACTCCGAGGCGAGTCGGGACGCCGCGCCCGCCAGCACCTTCACGCCGACCGGGAGCGCCGCCTCGTCGATTCGAAACGTCGGCGAGTGGTGCGCCGGCGGCGCGTCGCCTTCGGGACGCGCGCCGAGCATGAAGTAGCAGCCCGGGATTCGGGTCAGGAACTCAGCGAAGTCGTCGCTCACGGTCAGCGGCCGTCCGAGCACGCTCGCCTTCTCGCCGATGAGCTGCGCGCCGACCTCGAGCACACTTCGCGTCACGTTGGGCTCGTTCATCAGCGGGACCGTGCCGTGCACGAGCTCGACGTTCGAATGGACCTCGAACTCGCTCTCCGTCTCGCTCAGCAGGTCCTTCAAGCGGTCGAGCGCCTGCTCGCGCAGCGAGTCGTTGAAGGTGCGCAGGCTGCCCTGCACGAGCACACCTCGCGGCACGATGTTCCAGGCGCCGTCGCTCGCGATGTTGCCGACGGTTGTGTGGCACTGCACGCCGTCGTGCTCCAGGCCTTCGACCACCGTGTGCAGCCGCTCGACGAAGAAGGCCTGCGCCGCGAGCACGTTGCCGCGGCGGCCCATCATCCCGCCGTGCCCGCCGGGTCCGGAGAACC
>JBKPCW010000025.1:0-17525 GCA_046727555.1 Candidatus Dormiibacterota bacterium
ATAGACCGCGGCGTCGTCGCGCGCGGCCGCGCCATGCAGCACGTTGGGGTCGACGATCGGGGGCAGCGCCCCGAGTACCTGCCCTAGCTCCACCGGGCTGAGCTTGCAGGCTCAACCGGCCCCGTGGCTGTACTCCGTCAACCGCAGCGGGGAAAGCTGCTCCATACCGCTGGTTAGTATCGACGCATGCCGCTGGTCTTCGCCGCGATCGCGCCGCACGGCGGCATCGCGATCGCCGAGGCCTGCTCACCCGACGAGCGCGACGTCGCGGTGAAGACGCGGGCGGGGATGGAGGAGCTCGGGCGGCGTTTTGGCGACGCTAGGCCCGAGGCGGTCATCATCGCCACGCCGCACAACGTCCACATCTCGAACGCATTGGGGGTGGTCGTTGCGGGCCGCGTCGCCGGCCGTCTGGACGGCGTCACGCCGCCGGTCGAGCTCGACCTGCCCTCGGACACGAGGCTTGCGTGGCGCCTGCTCGAGGCGATGGGCGCCGCGGGACTGACGGCTGCGGGCGTGAGCTTCGGCTCCAACGACCCCGCGACGGCGGTCGCGCCGATGGACTGGGGCGTCCTCATCCCCCTGTGGTTCATGGGCGGCAGGAGCGATCCGCCGATTCCTGCCGTGGTCGTCACGCCGGCGCGCGACCTTCCCGCTCAAGACCACGTCACGGCGGGTGCGGCAATCGCCGCCGTCGCGGCGAACCTGGAGCGGCGGATCGCGTTCGTCGCCAGCGCCGACCACGGCCACGCCCACCTGAAGTCGGGGCCGTACGGTTTTCATCCCGCGGCGGCGGAGTACGACCAGCTCGTGGCCGAGCTCGTGCGCTCCAACCGCCTCGACGGCTTGATCGAGATTCCGCGCGAGCTGGTCGAGAACGCGAAGGCGGACAGCTGGTGGCAGATGCTGATGCTTTACGGCGCGACTCGCGGGTGGCGTGGAAGCTTGATCAGCTACGAGGCGCCGACCTATTTCGGGATGCTGACCGCTGCCTACACCCCTAACTGATCGAGGTCAGCTCGAGCCGCCGCGCCACCATCGCCTTGAGCTGCGGGTGACCCTGCAAGCCCGGATCTGACTCGAGGATGCGCTCCGCCTCCTGCCTGACCTCGCTGAGCAGCTCCGGCTGCTCGAGCGCGGCCATGGCGACGTCGGTCAGCCCGTGCTGTCGCGGTCCCATCAGCTCCCCCATCCCCCGGATGCGCATGTCCTCGCGTGCGAGCTGGAAGCCGTCCTGGATGCGTTCGACGAGCGACAGCCGCTCGGTCACGCCCGGGGAAGCGTCGTCGCTCAGGAGCAGGCAGTAGCTGCTTGCAGCACCCCGGCCGACGCGGCCGCGGAACTGGTGGAGCTGGGCGAGACCGAACCGCTCGGCCCCCTCGATCATCATCACCGTCGCGTTCGGCACGTCGACGCCGACCTCGACGACCGCGGTCGCGACCAGGACCTGGATGTCTCCGGCGACGAAGCGCTGCATCACCTCGTCCTTGTCCTTCATGCGGCCGTGGATCAGGCCCAGGCGCAGGTCCTGAAAGACCTCCTGGCTGAGCCTCTCGAATTCCGCGGTCGCCGATTTCGCGGCCAGGGCTTCGGACTGCTCGATCAGGGGGCAGATGACGAAGGCCTGATGCCCGGCCGCCACCTCGCGCCTCACGATCACGTATGCCCGATCGCGTTCACCAGGTTCGATGACGCTGGTGATCACCGGCAACCGCCCCGGCGGCATCTCGTCGATCGTCGAGAGCGACATCTCGCCGTAGACCGCGAGCGCCAGTGAGCGCGGGATCGGAGTCGCCGTCATGGCCAGGAAATGCGGCCGCCCACTGCCCTTGGCGCGCAGCAGCTCGCGCTGCCGGGTGCCGAATCGGTGCTGCTCGTCGACGATGGCGAGACCGAGGCTGGCCAGCTCGACGTCGTCTTCGATCAACGCTTGCGTCCCGACCACCAGCGCGCAGTGGCCCGATGCCGCCGCGGTGCGGACCCGGCGACGCTCGGCCGCGCCCTGGCTACTGACGAGCAGCTCGACCTTCAGGTCCGGGAACGCGGGCTCGAGGTAGGTCCGGAACCTGTGCAGGTGCTGCCGGGCCAGGATCTCGGTCGGCGCCATCACCACGGTCTGCATGCCCGCCGCGTGCGCCATGGCGGCGCACGCCGCCGCGACCGCGGTCTTGCCGGAGCCGACGTCCCCGTTCAGCAGCCGGTTCATCGGCACGGACTGAGCCATGTCCTTGAACGCGTCCCACGTCGCCCGCCGCTGCGCACGCGTGAGCTCGAAGCCCACGTTGGCCTTGAACACGTCGATGACGTCCTGGCGGTAGGGGATCGGCGTCGCCGGCTCGGCCGCGATGTTCGCACGCATAAGGGCAAACGCGGTCTGCAGCTCGAACAGCTCGGCGAATGCCATGCGCCGAGACGCTTCGGTGAAATCCCTCTCCGTCTCGGGTGTGTGCCCCAACCGCACGGCCTCCGCGACGCCCATGAGGTGATGCCGGTCGCGGACGTCCGCCGGGATCACATCCTCCAGCTGGCCGGCCAGCGGGAGCGCGACCTCGACCCAGCGCGCGATCTGGCGCGAGCTCAGGCCCTCGACGAGGTGGTATTTCGGCATCAGGCCGCCGACGCGCGACGGCCCGGCTTCCTCGCCACCGTCCAGCCTCTCGTAGTGCGGGCTCTGCATCTCGATCGCGCCGCCGAAGCCGCTCCTGACGACGCCCGCGATCGCGACCCGGTCGCCGGTCTTCAGGTACCTGAGGACATATGGGTTGTTGAACCACGCGGCCTTCATCGCGGATCCATCGTCGTCCCGCACGACGGCCTCGGTGAGCTTCATCTTCTTGTACTTGGTGACCTTGAGCCGGATCGAAGTCACCGTCCCGACCACCGTCGCCTGCGTGCCCGGGCGAAGCTCTGCGATCGCGACGGGCCCTCCGTACGTCTCCCAGCCGAAAGGGAGCGTCAGGAGGAGGTCGCGGAGCGTCCTCACGCCGATCTTCGCGAGGAGCTTGGCGGTCTTGGCGCCAACGTTGGGCAGGACCTCTACTGGCGCGTCGAGGGACCTGGCCAGCGCGACGACCGGCAATTACGAAGTCCTCCGCGGCGCGGAGGTGCGAACCAGGAATCCCAGCTGGAAGAGGCGCCTGGCCATGGCGATGGCGGTCTCGGTCAGAGGTGGATGGTCGCTCGCGGGCAGGCCCAGGTCCCGGCGCGCCCTGGCGACCGCCTGGGCCAGCGTGTGGCGACCGTCGAGGTGGCGCAGGAGCTGGGCCGAGTTCAGGTCCAGGGTGCCGTGGAACTGGATCCCTTGCGTCAGCGTGAGCGTCGCCTCATCGAGCTGCCACTCCCCATCCACGGATCGCATGCGCTGCTCGAGGCGGTGCTCGGGCACCAGGGCAAACCGCTCGTGGAGCAGGGTCCGCTCGTCGTGGACTCCACGAAGGAAATCCTCGGCCTCGAACACCCGCATCACCAGGCCGGCGGAGGAGCCATGGCCCGCTCGAAACGAGTCGGCCCGGACCCAGTTCGGGCCCGGAGTCCGCTTGCGCAGGATCACCGCCCCGAACGCGATCTGGTCGATGCCCTCTCTGCGGTAGTAGTCCGTCCAGCGTTCGAGGGCCGAGTCGTAGCTGGCCAGACTTTCCGCGATCAACGGTTGGTTCCACTTGGCCGACTGCGTCAGCGGGTCCTCGGTCAGGTAGTGGAGCAGCCACGCGTCGCAGGGCGCGCCTTCGATCCATCCTCGCAGCGGCTCTGACCATTCCTGGCCGTCTCTCAGCGCCCAGCTGACCAGGATGTGTCCATATCCGCCTTCGGCGAGATAACGAGGCATGGCGTTCACGAGCCCGCGGCACAGGCTGTCGGCCCGCATCCCGCTGTCGCGGTACAGGAAGGTCGAGTCGGGCGACATCACGTACGGAGGGTTGGCGGCGATCAGGTCGAACTCCTCCCCTTCCACCGGTTCGAACCAGCTGCCCTGGCGCAGCTCGACGTTGTCGACGGCGTTGAGGCCGCAATTGAGGGCGGCGTACCGGAGCGCCCTGGGATTGACATCGACGGCCACGACGTGGTCGCAGTGGTTGGCCAGGAGGAGCGACTGGATGCCGCCTCCGGCGCCCAGGTCGAGTGCCTTGTGGACGCGTTTGCGGATGGTGAAGTCGGCGAGCAGGATGGCAGGGCTGGTGACACCGGTGACGGTGTTCGAGACGTTTTGGGACGGGTCGCCGTAATAGCTGCGATCGCAGGCGACCAGGATGTCTCCGTGCGGGGCGATGCGGACCGTGGCGCGCACGCCGCCGCCCACATGTTCGACCAGCCCGAGGCTCTCGAGGCCACCCGTGCCCACGTCGGGCAGGCCGGCGTCAACCTCACGATCGCTGACGGTGGAGCCGATCAGAAACAGCCGGATCAGCGCCTCGAGCGGCGTCTGGCCCGCCACCCGATGCTCGAACACGACCACTTCGCCGGGCGTGGCGGTCAGGCTTCGCTCGGTCTGCAGCGCGCGGCGCACGTTGTCGCGGGTGTAGCCGGCAGCGCCCAGCGCTCGCCTCACCCGCTGGAGGCCGCCGCGGTCGATGACGACCGTGTCGCTCACTTTCTTGCGATCAATGCTTGCATCGAGCGGTGGCCGGATTATCCTTGGCCGAGCAGCGTCGGCGGATCGTCAGGAGGTCAGCGTGCAGGAAGGAAGTAAGGCCAGCCGGCGCGCTGTGTTGCGCCAGGGATTGTTCGCGATCGGGGCGGTTGCGGGCCTCGCCGGCCTCACCGGGCTGGCGGAGAAGGCCAGGGTCGGCGCCCTGCAGCAGCCACACCCCGACAGCGCCTCGACTCTCCGCCTTTACGGGAACGACTGGCACCTCGCGGCCCCCGGCCTGAGGCGCGGTGACCCGCCCAGACGGGGCGACCAGGTCTCGGTCTCGGGCACCCTGCGCTTCGCTCCGGGCGCGGCGGAGACGGGAACCTTCTTCTCGTCTGTCGTTCACCTCGACGGCGTCGGCGTGCACGGACCGTACGCCACCGCCCAGCTCGAGACGCACACGTTCCAGCTCCCGGGCGGGACGCTCGTCGGGATCGGCACCGCGACGGGCGAGGGTCCAAACGTGTTCTCGATCGTCGGCGGCACGGGCCGATTCCTCGGCGTTACCGGCAGCTACACGGCTCGGCAAAGCCCGCTCGAGACCGGTGGGGATGGCACGGCCGAATTCATCGTGACCTTCAACAAAGGGAGATAGCCATGGCCGCGATTGACATTTTCCTCAAGCTCGACGGCATCCAGGGCGAGTCGACCGACCACAAGCACAAGGAAGAGATCGTCCTCGAGTCGTTCAGCTGGGGCGAGACGAACACCGGCGCGCACGCGACCGGCGGCGGCGCCGCGGCCGGCAAGGTCTCGATGCAGGACTTCCACTTCACCTCCAGGGTCAGCAAGGCTTCTCCCAAGCTGATGCTGGCGTGCGCCACGGGTCAGCACATCAAGAACGGGGTGGTCACGCTGCGCAGGTCGAGCGCCGAGCAAGAGTCCCAGTTCGAGTTCCTCTTCTACAAGTTCGACACGGTCATCATCACCTCGGTCCAGGACGCGGGAGACACCAGCGACCGGCCGTCCGAACAGGTCAGCTTCGCCTTCGCCAAGATCAACGTGGAGTACAAGGTGCAGAGCCCGGACGGACAGGTGAGCAGCGTCGACTTCGCCTGGGACCTGGCCGCTAACCGGAAGGGGTAGCTCCGCGGCGCCGGCCTTCGGCGCGCGCAAACCAGATCAGCTGGCCCGCCAGGAGCACGACCAGCACGATCAGCGCGGGCGCTCCCACCCGCGAGACCGCCAACCAGCCCGCGGCGATGATCGCCAGGACGACCATGCTCTGCAGCCAGTCTCCGACGAACAGCCCCACGACCTGCCGCACCGCGGCGCGAAGGAAGCTCACGCGACCGCGGGACGCCTGATGAGTGCGATCGCCAGCCGCGACGCGACGAAGTAGACGGCGACCAGGCCCAGTATCGAAACGAAGTCGAGGGGCCAGGTCGCCCCCATCCCCTCGGCCGCCCAGAACGTGCCGAGGCTCGTGAGGATCACCCCGACCGCGTACTTCAAGGTGTTCTCGGGCACCCGTGCCAGCGGCCTGCGAACCGCGACACCCGCCGCGGCGACGACCACCGCCGCCACGACGCCACCCGCAATCGCGGCCGGGAAACCATGGCCCGTGCCGCCGACTCCGATGACGATGAAGACGACCTCCAGGCCCTCGAGGAACACTCCCTTGAGCGCGAGCACGAAGCCCACCCAGTCCGTCCCGGCGGCGCCCGAGATCGCCGTCACGGCCTGGTTGTAGGCGCGCCGCTCGTCGTGCATCGCCTCGACCCCGGCGGAGCGCAGCACCGCCCTGTGCAGCCAGCGCAGCCCGAAGAGCAGCAGCAGCGTGCCGACCACCAGCTTGAGCGCGGATTCGGGAATCGTCGTCACGATGAGCTGTCCGAACGCGAGCACGAGCAGTGCCAGCAGCGCGACGGCCGCGGCCGCGCCCAGGAGCGGCGCGCGCCAGCCGCGCGTGAGGCCAACCGCGAGCACGATCGTCAGCGCCTCGGTCGCTTCGACCGCCGATCCGAGGAAGGCTGCCGCGAATATGAACAGCTGCTGTCCCATGGTCAGAAGGAAATAATGGACTCGATGGCCGAACCGCTATTTCCCGAGGGTTCGATCACACGGCGCATCAACCGCGAGAACGTGCTGCTCCTCGGCGGCGGCCGCGCGCTGCTGATGCAGCTTGCGCACCCGAAGGTGGCGTCCGGGGTGGACGAGCACTCCGACTTTCGCACCCAGCCGGTGCGCCGGCTCCGCCGCACCATCCGCATGACGATGGCGATCGTGTTCGGCGACCGCGAGACGGCGCTCGCCGCGGCGCGCGCGGTCAACCAGACGCACGGCAGGGTCCGCGGCAAGGACTATCGCGCCCTCGACCCCGACCTCCTTTTGTGGGTGCACGCGACGCTCGTCGACTCGGCCCTCGTCACGTACGAGGCGTTCGTCAAACGGCTGATGCCCCGGGAACGTGACGAGTTCTACCAGGAGTCGAAGGTCCTCGGAGGCCTGCTCGGGATCCCGGACGACCGGTTCCCGCCACGGTTCGGCGATTTCCAGGAGTACGCGGAGGCGATGGTGTCGAGCGGCGAGGTGCGCGTGACGCCGCTGGCGCGCGAGCTGGGCGCGCTGGTGCTGCGACCACGACTGCGGCTGCTCCCGGGGCCGGCGATGATTCCGTTCGAGATCGTGACCACGGGGTTGCTGCCGCCGCCTTTGCGCGATCAGTACGGACTGAAATGGTCGAGCCCGCAGGAGCGCCTCTATCGACTGTTCGCGCTCGCGATCCCGCGGCTGGTGGCCGTGACGCCCCCTGTGCTTCGCGTGTGGCCCCTGCCGGGGCACAACGTCAGGCTTGCGCCCAGCCTGACCCTTACTTCTTGATGTAGACCAGTCCCAGCGCTTTCGGCCCGGTGTGAGTGCCGAGCACGCATCCGATCTGGCCGACGGTGATCTCCATGTCCGCGAGCTCGCGACGGAGTCTCGTCGCGATCTCCTCCGCCTCTTCCGGCGCCTGGGCGTGCATCACCGCCAGCGCCTCCACCGGCATCTCGCCGCGGAAGAACTCGACCATGCGCGGAATCGCGCGCGAGCGCGTGCGCACGCGGTCGACCGACTTGATCTCCTTGTTGGCGACCAGCAGCAGCGGCTTGAGGTCGAGCATCGTGCCGATCATGGCCTGGGCGCGGCTGACCCGCCCACCCATCTCCACGTAGCGGAGGGTGTCGAGCAGCGCCAGGACGCGCGTGCGGGGGACGCGGCTTCGCACCGCTTCGGTGGCCTCGTCAAGCGTCGCCGACTCCGCGGCGATCCGGCACAGGAACGCGATCGGCATCGACACCGTCTCGCTGTCGACGACGTTGACCGGGAATCCGTCCACCGACGCCGCCCCCACGCGCGCGGCCTCGGCGGTGGCGGAAAGCTGCTCGCCGATGTGGATCGAGATGCAACCGTCGTGGCTCGCGGCGAGGCGCCTGTAGACCTCGGCGAACTCGCCCGGTGACGGCGCCGAAGTCGTCGGCAGCGAGCTCGATGCGGCCAGCCGCGCGAAGAACTGCTCGTCGGTCATGTCGACCCGGTCGCGGAAGCTCTCCTGCCCGAAAAGGACCTTGAGCGGCACGACCTCGATGCCGTAGCGGGAACGCCACTCGCCGGGCAGGTCCGCGGTCGAGTCGGTGACGACCGCGAAGCTACGCCGGCTCAAGCGCGCCTATTCGACGGAGAGGATGAACGGGTAATGCTGCTGCCCGCCCTGCTGCACCTCGACCTCGAGGGCGGGGTACTGGGAGCGGATCTCCGATTCGAGCGTGGCCATCTCCGCGTCGCTGGCCTGCGCGCCGCGGTACACCGTGACCAGCTCGTAGGCATCAGGTCCGAGCTTGCCCAGGGCCTTCTTCACCACCTCCGCGTAATCCCCGCCCGCGATCTCGAGCCTGTCGTTGATCAGGCCGATGACGTCGCCCTTCTTCACCCTCACGCCGTTGGAGCGCGTGTCGCGAACCGCATGCGTGACCTCGATGGTCTGCACGCGCTCGGCCTCGGCCTTCATGGCGCGAAGGTTCTCAGGGCCGGACCGGTCGGGACGGAAAGCGACGACGGCCGACACGCCCTGCGGCACGCTGTGCGTCTCGACCAGGTGCACCTTCTTCCTGGTCAGGCCGACGACCTGCTTGGCGGCGGCGACCACGTTGCCGTTGTTCGGCAGGAGGATGACCTCGTCGTAGGGCAGCGCCTCGATGGCGGTGAGCATGTCCTGGGTGCTGGGATTCATCGTCTGGCCGCCCTCGATGATGGCGTCCACGCCGAGGCCGCGGAAGATGTCGACGAGGCCTCGCCCGGCCACCACCGAGACGATGCCGACGCCGTTGGGCCGCGGTGGCGCCGCGCCGGACGCGGTGCTTTCGTTCTCCAGAATCCGCCGGTGCTGCGTCGACATGTCGCCGACGTTGAGCTTCAGCAGCTTGCCGAACCCGCCGGCCAGGTTGATGACGCTCGTCGGGTCGTCGGTGTGGACGTGGACCTTGACCAGCTCGGGCTCGCCCACGACGAGCACCGAGTTGCCGAGCGACTCGATCTGCCCACGGATCAGCTCGGTGTCGAGGTTGGCGCCTTCGATCAGGAACTCCGTGCAGTAGCCCCATCCGCCCTCGGGCAGGTCGAGTGAGACCTGCGCGGCGGGGATGGCGGGCTTTCTCACCTCGGTCAGCGCGGCGATCGGGGTGTCCGACTCCTCGACGGTCTTCAGCATGCCTTCGAGGATCAGCTGGAGGCCGAATCCGCCCGCGTCGACGACGCCAGCGTCGCGCAGGATCTGGAGCTGGCTCGGCGTCTTCTGCACCGCGGCCCGAGCCCCGGCGGCCGCGGCGGCGATGACCCGAGGCACGGTGGCGTCGGGCGAGCTCGCGGCTGTGGCCGCCGCACGCCCGGCCTCGCGGGCCACGGTCAGGATCGTGCCCTCGGTCGGCTTGTTGACCGCGCGGTACGCGGCATTGGCAGCCTCCTCGAAGGCGGCTGCGAGCTCGGCCGGCGCGAGCGAGCTCTTGCCCTCCACCGCCCGGGCGAAGCCGCGAAAGATCTGGGACAGGATCACGCCCGAGTTGCCGCGCGCGCCCATCAGGCTGCCGTGCGAAGCGAGCTTGGCGATCTTGCTGACCTCGGCGGCGCCCGACTCCTTGACGTCTTCGACCGCCGACTGCAGCGTCAGCAGCATGTTCGTCCCGGTGTCGCCGTCGGGCACCGGGAACACGTTGAGCCGGTTGACCTCCTCGTGGTTGGCCGCGAGCCAGCTGAGGCTGCCCAACAGCGCCCGCTTGAAGAGCGGACCGTCGACTCCGGTCACCCTTGGCGCGGACACCACTCAGCGGCTCTCTTCGCGCACGCCCTGGACGTTGACGTTGACCTGGACGACGGGCACGTTGACCGACCGCTCGACCTCGAACTTCACCGTCTCCTGCAGGTTGTGCGCGACCTCCGAGATGCGGATCCCGTACTGGACGATGACGTAGACGTCGATGACCAGGCCTTCGTCGACCTGGACGACGTCAACGCCCTTGTCCACGTTCTCGCGCCGAAGAAGCTCGGCGAAGCCGTCGCGCAGGCCACGAGCCGCCATGCCGCTGATGCCGTAGCAGCGCGTGGCCGCGTGGCCCGCGATCGCGGCCACGGCCGAGGGAAAAACCTCGATCCGGCCCCACTGGCGAGACTGGATCAGCGCGGTGGTCGTCTTCGAGGCCATCAGAGGCCCCATGGTACAATTCGGCTCCGCGCCCAAGCGTCCCGTGCCGGCGCGCGCTCTCTCAAGTCCAGGCGGAAGGTGACTCATGGCCAAGCACTGCGCGATCTGTGGCAAAGCGCCGCAGTTCGGACACCACGTCAGCCACGCCAAGAACCGGGTCAACCGGAGGTTCGACCCCAACCTCCAGATGGGCCGGGTCACGGTGAAGGGCAAGACGTTTCGCGCGCGCGTCTGCACGCGCTGCCTGAGGACCTACGCCGGCTAGAAATCCATGCCGTGGACCTCGCCAAGGCGGTCGAGGTCCTTGCGCAGCGCCCTCCACACCCGCTCCTGCGCCTCAGGGCCAGGCACCACCTCTGAGGGGTCGTTGACGCCTGCCGCGAGCTCGGGGCGCTCGACCATCTCAGCGAAAAGGAGCGTCCAGGCGCGCGGCACGACCTCGTAGATCGCGTAGCCGCCGCCTCCCAGGGCGAGCCACCGCCCCTCGCAGAGCTCGTGCGCCAGGTCGTGAAAGAGCCGCCCGACCCGCGGCCAGATCCGGGTGGTCGCCGCAAGGTGCGCGAGCGGGTCGAGGTGGTGCGAGTCGCAGCCGTCCTGCGTGACCAGCACCGTCGGCTTGAAGCGCCGGAGCAGCGCCGGCACCACCTTCTCGAAGGCAAGCAGCCACGGCTCGTCCCACGTGTAGGGCACGAACGGCACGTTGGCCGCGCTGCCCCTGCCAGGCCCCACCCCAAAGTCCTGCGGAAAGCCCGTCCCCGGGAACAGCCAGTGGCCGCTCTCGTGGAGGCTGATGGTCAGCACGTCCGGGTCGCCCTGGAAGATGCCCTCCACCCCGTCGCCGTGGTGGACGTCGACGTCGACGTAGGCGACCCGGTGGCCGCGCGTCTTCAGCCACTGGCACGCCACGGCCGCGTCGTTGTAGGTGCAGAAACCCGACGCGCGGTCGCGGTGGGCGTGGTGCAGGCCGCCGGAGGGGCTGAAGACGTGCAGCGCCGCCCCGCTCTCGATCGCCTCCGCCGCCACCATCGACGCACCGACCACCAGCGACGTGCCCTCGTGCAGCTCGTCCGAGATCGGGTTGTCCGCGGAGGCGAAACCGGCCGCGTCGATCTCGTGCGGCGAGACCGACCTGCGCCGCGCTGGGTCGCTCAGGGTCTTGACGAGCTCGATGTATTCGCGCGAGTGCACGAGCTCGAGCTCTTCCGTCGTTGCCGGCCGCGGCGGGACCAGGTGACAGTGCTCGATCAGGCCCGTCTCCCGGATGAGCTCGACCGCGAGCTTGACGCGGATCGGCTGCAGCGGGTGCTCGTCCGACAGGTGGTGCTTCATCAGCGCGTCGCCATAGACGAGCGAGACCGGGCCGGACACGGCAACTTACGCTAGCGGTTCGCATGACGGAACTTTTCGAGTCCGTGCCGAACTTCTCCGAGGGCCGTCGCCTCGACGTCGTCGCCGCCCTGAGCCAGGCCGCCCGCAGGGCGCATTTCCTCGACGACGACGCGGACCCCGACCACAACCGCCTCGTGATCTCCATGGCCGGCGGACGCAGGTTGCTCGCGGAGGGCCTGCTCGCGACCGTGGGCGAGGCGGTGGAGCGGATCGACCTGCGCGAGCACTCGGGAGTGCACCCGCGTGTCGGCGCCGCCGACGTCATCCCCATCATCCCCCTGGCGGACACGACGCTCGAGGCGAGCCACGACCTGGCGCACGAGGTGGCCGAGCGGATCTGGGCCGAGCTGAAGGTGCCGGCGTTCTTCTACGGCCACGGCGAGAAGCGCCGGCTGGCCGACATCCGCGCGGGGCGGGCCAGGCCCGACGTCGGCGGCCCGGCGCTCCACCCCACCGCGGGCGCCGTCTCCATCGGAGCCAGAGCGCCGCTGGTGGCGTTCAACGTCATCCTCTACGACTACGACCTGGTCGCCGCGCGGGCGCTCGCGCGATCGATTCGCGAGTCCGAGTCCGGCGTCCGCGGCGTTCAGGCCCTCGCCTTCCAGCTGTCGGAGAACCGGGTCCAGCTCTCGATGAACCTCTTCCGGCTCGATGAGACCACGCCTACGCAGCTCATGGCGGAGCTCGAGCGGCGAGGCGTCGCGGCGGGCGCGCAGCAGGTCGTCGGCCTGTGCCCCGCCTTGGCGGCCAACCAGGCTGCTTCCCACCGCATCCTCGAAGGCCGGCTGGCGGCCCGCGGCGCGCTGATGGGCGTAGATCTCGCCGAGAAGGCCGAAGACGAGGAGCACCGTGCGCTCGGGATCCGGCTGTCGCAGGCCGCCGGATCACTCCTGTACCTGGACGTCGACCAGGATGCGTTCCTGGCGGCGGCGGAAAAGGCGGCGGCCCTGATCCCCGTCATGCGGGCCGGCGGCGTCCTCGAAGGCGAGTCGGAGACGTTCCTGCGCACGGCGGCTCGCGGTCTGCGGGCGGCCATCACCCCCGCCACCGAGGCGATCTACAGGGCACGGCTCGACGCGCTGGACGCGCGCCTAGCCTGAGGGCGTCGTCGTGTCGACCGTCACGTTGCAGGCGGCGCCGTTGACACGCACCCGTAGCCCGCCGAGCCGAGGTCCTGCGTCGCTGTGACGTGCCCAATCGCGTGGTGGGATTGGCCGTCGACCGTGACGTTCAGCCCGGCGCCCGACACCTCTACCGACGCGGGCGTTCCGCTCGGGCGGTGGAGGCGGACCGTCACTGCGCCGGAGTTGAACTCCACTGGCACAACGGCGTCGGGTGTCCCGAGGGTGACGTCATCGGTGCTCGCCCCGGTGTTGAAGCTGAGCGAGGTGACGTGAGTGTTCGGGAGGGTCATCTTGATCGTGGCCGCCCCGCTGTTGACCTCGATCGCCCATGCGACCGAGGAGCTGATCTGGAGCGCGAGGGCGAACTTCCGCCCCCTGAAGACCGCGAAGTTGCTCTGGTCTCGCTGGTCGATCTCCAGCGTGTTCGAGTCGGTGTCGATCCCGACGTGCGGCGTGGACCCGTTGTACTCGATGTGCGCGCGGTAGAGATCGCCGGTGGGCGCCGTGTCGGCGATGGTGATGTTCGCGCTGCCCACGTTCACGGACAGCGTCATCTTTGATGCATTGCCCAGCTCGGCGTTGGCCTCAAATGTCCGGGTGGCCGCGGGATTGGGCGCGATGGTCACGTACCCCGCGGCGGCCACGATGGCGAGCACGACGATCAGAGCGGCCGCCACGTCGCCGGCAGGACCGTGCATCGTGCGCCGCAGAATCAGCTCGATCCCGATCACGATCAGGATCAGCGGCCACAGGTCGAAGAGAAGACCGAGCCTCTCGACCGGGATCTGGCCGGTGTTGATCAGCAACGCGATGACGCCGGCCAGGATCAGGATCGCGGGCCAGAAGAACGACCGGTAGCGGTATGTGTAGCGCATCGGCCTACCGGGCCGAGACGTCGACGTTCAGGGCGCCGCCGGAGACCGTGACCTCGTAGCGGTCGGTGGCGGCGTCGAAGCCGTTCGATTTCCAGCTCCGCGTGCCGAGACCCTCCTGCCGTTCGCCGTCGCCGCGCAGCTGCACGGCACCGCCCGAGGCCTGGACCTGGACCGCGGCGCCCGCAGGGCGCGCGATGCTCACGGTGAGCGCGCCGCCTTCGACCCGGATCGGGACCATCCCTTTGGGCGGCCCCAGCACGACCTCTATCTGGCTGGCGCCGGTCCGGCAGACGAAGCCGTTCAGTGCGGCCAAGGAGAGGTCGAACTCACCACGGATCGCGCCGGTGCTGCAGGAGACCTCCCACGGGATCGCGTCGGTGATCTTCGCGTCGACGTGCAGCCGTCGCGCCCCCATGAACCAGTCGCTGCGCTGGCTGATGCGAACGGTCCCGGTCGCTCGGTCGAGACGCACCTCGGGAGGCGTGCCCGCGTGCTCGATGTGAACGCGGTACAGCTGGTCGTCGAGCGGCGCCGCGGCGACCTCAAGGCGCGCGGCGCCGACCGAGACCTCGAGCTTCGCCCTGTCCAGGCCTTCGCGCGGCTCGCTGCTGTCCACGTCCGCGGACGCGCCTCCCGGACCGATGCGGCCGACCACCAGCCAGACGCCGAGGGCGATGAGCAGGACGGGCCAGACCACGTCCCAGTTGAGGTTGCTCAGCACGCCGAGGTTCGCGAGGAGGAACAGCGCGCCGACGATGACGAGAACGCCGCCCCAGAAGACGCTGGGGTTGCGGTTCCACACGGCTCAGCGCCAGGTGCGGCGGGCGATCAGCCAGACGCCAAGGCCGATCAGCACGAGAGGCCAGAAGATGTCGGCCCGGAGCCAGTCGAGCAGGCCCAGGTTGTGGAGCAGGAAGTAGAGGCCGACGACGACCAGCACAGCCGGCCAGAAGAGCTCGTGCCGCCAGACCTGGTTCTTCACCGCCGCCAGTCTAAGTCTCGGTCTAAACCGGCGCCACGAGCTGAAACAGGCCGGGCCGTTCCTTGCGCGCCGCCTCGATCAGGTCCCCGCCGGCGACCGTGGTCTGCGCCCGCGGCGTGTCGACGAAGTACGTGCGCGTCACCCTTTGCAGGTCGTCCGCGGTCACCTCCAGCAGCCGCCTCTTGAACCTCTCGCGCAGCTCGCGCGTGAAGCCCGTGGCGCGGTTGGTCGCCTCACGCCGGCCTTTGATGTCCGGCGACTCGAGCGGGTCGACGTCGCCACAAGCGCCGAGGATCGCCTCCTTGAGCTGCTCCGGGTCGACCTCGCCGTCGATGACCCAGCGCACGGCCTCGTCGAATACGTCGTACGTGTGGACGATGTTCGGATCGCGGTACGAGCCGACGTAGAACGTGCCGTTGGCCACGCCGGCCTGGGCGTAGCCGCCATAGGCCCCTCCCTTCTCCCGCAGCTCGCGGTGGAGAAAGTTGTCGCGCATGTAGTTGGCGAGCACGAGCAGCACCGGCGCGTCCGGGTGTGTGTAGCGGACCGTCCTGAAGATGCGCACGTTGAAGGCCACGGGAACAGGCGCGATCCGCGCCTCGGGCACAGATTCGAGGGCGGCGGGCCTGGTCGCATCCGGCGGGGCGCCGTCCCGCGGCAGGGCGCCGACCAGTCCGCCGAGAAGCTCCTCCAGCGGCTCGATCATGGCCTCCTCGCAGGTCACGATGATGCGCAGTGAATCGGCGCGGAAGAGCGATCTGCGGACCTCGTCGAGCCGGGCGATGACGTCGCCGAGGTCGGCTTCAGCCAGGCGCGCGAGCCGCCGCATCGTGTGCAGCATCTCCATGCCCTGCAGGCGGTCGTTCACCGCCCCTTCGGAGCTCAGCTTGGAATGCGCGCGCAGCACGGCGAACTGGAAGCCGAGGCCGGCGATCGAGGTCTCCAGGCGCGTGGCCATCTCCGCGACGACGTCTTTGAGACGCTTCGGCTCGATCTCCAGGCGTGCCACGAGGTCCGTGAGCAGCTCGACGAATGGCTGCGCGTTGCGGTCCAACGCCCGGCCGGAGATGACGAACGACTGCAGGTAGTCGTCTCGCGCGGCGAGTGACTGTACCTGCGCCGCCGCACCGACGCCACCCGTGACCGCTGCGATGCGCGCCGCGACCTGGACGTAGTCCTGGCCAGCCGCGCCGCTCTGGGTCAGCACCCTGCCGAACAATGGCAGCAGGTCACGCTGGTCCGGGCTGAGGCGGGAGAAGTCGCTGCGGATGTCGAGGTAGGTGACGCCGTTGGTCGGCTGCGGGTAGAACTCGACAGTCGCGCCGCGCAGCGCCACGTCGCGGCTCGGCACGTCCTCAAACTTCATCGGGATGTCGCTGAGCTCGAGCGTCGGCAGCGCGGACACGTCCTGCCGCGCCTCCTGCTCGGCCTTGAGCCTGAGCGCGTCCGCGACGACGCCACTCCTCTCGTCTTCCGTGAATCGCGATTCCAGCGCCGCGAGCCGCTCCAGCTCCTCGCGCCGCTGGCGCTCCTCGAGCTCGGTGTCGGGGACCACCGTCAGAAGTCCGCGATGCGGGTTGTCGAGCAGCTCGGCGCGGATCAGGTTCTCGAAGAACCTCCCCTCCAGCCTTGCTCTCTCCAGGTGCTCCAGGTCGGCGTCGAAGTTCAGCGCCGTGAAAGGGTCGCCGTCGTACGCGTAGGCGGGCATGAGGGCGAACAGCAGACGCAGCGCGTAGGGAAAGCCGGCGTTGGAGCGCTCACGCCTCGCGAACTCGAGGTGGTGAATGGCCGCGTCGACCTGCGAGCTGTCGACTCCCGTGGTGGCCAGTCTCTCCAGCGTGTCAAGGACCACCTGCTCGACCCTGTCTGCGTCCTGTTCCTTGATGCCCTTGAGCCCGGCGCCGAATACCGCCTGCTTCTGGTCCTCGTGCAGGCCGCTCCCGTCGGCGAGCGCGCTGCCGAGCCCCGAGTCGATCAGGGCTTTGCGCAGGGGCGAGCCGGCGTTCGAGAGCAGGACCTCCGAGAGCACGTTCATCGCGAGCGAGCGGAAGGAGTCGGCGCTCGGGATGGTCACCCAGGCGGTCAAGGCCTGGGACAGGCGGGAGGCGTCCTCGCCCTCGGGCGCGGGGTAGGGTTCGACCGCGCGCGCCGGCGTCGTCATGCGGGGGACGTCGGGGATCGCGCCGTCGACCTCGGTGCGCTGGAAGCGCTCGAGGACGGCCCGCTCGATGGCCTCGAGCGTGGCCTCGAGCGGGAGGTTGCCGTAGGTGTAGAACCGCGCGTTGCTCGGGTGGTAGTGCCGCCCGTGGAAGAGGCGCAGCTGGTCCCACGTCAGGTTCGGGATCTCGGCCGGATCGCCGCCTGGCTCGTGCGCGTAGGTCGTGCCGGCGAAGAGCGTCTTGCCGATGGCGCGCTGCATCGCCGCTCCCGGCGTCGCCAGCGCGCCCTTCATCTCGTTGAAGACGACGCCCTTGTACCGCAGGCCGCTCTTCGGGTCGGCGGGGTCTTCGAACTCGAGCCGGATGCCCTCCTGCATGAACGAGTCCCTCTCGAGCCGGGGAAAGAACGTCGCGTCGAGGTAGACGGCAAGCAGGTTGCGGTAGTCCTTCGCGTTGCGCGTGCTGAACGGATAGACCGTGCGGTCCGCGCTCGTGAAGGCGTTCATGAAGGTGGCGAGCGAACGCCGCGTCATGCTGAAGAAAGGGTCGCGGACGGGGTAGCGCTGCGAGCCGGCCAGGACGACGTGCTCGAGGATGTGCGCCACGCCGGTCGAGTCGGTCGGCGGCGTGGTGAACGAGACGGCGAAGGCGTTGTTGTCGTCGGGGCATTCGATGTGGATGTGGCGGGCGCC
>JBKPCW010000026.1:0-7744 GCA_046727555.1 Candidatus Dormiibacterota bacterium
CGTCAATATCGTGCCTTACCACATTGGCGAGGCGTTGCTGGTGCTGTCCATCGCGTACTAGCCCTATCTAAAATCGGATCATGGCCCAGGCGACCATCTCCGGCGCCCACGCGTTTGGCGAGCTCGACAGCTACCGTCCCGAGCTGACCGCTTACTGCTACCGCATGCTCGGCTCACCATTCGACGCCGAGGACGCGGTCCAGGACGCCTTCGTGAGGGCGTGGCGCAGTCGCGACCGCTTCGAAGGACGCGCGGCGATCCGCTCGTGGCTCTACCGCATCGCCACCAACGTGTGCCTGGACATGCTGAAGAGCAAAGAGCGCCGCACGACCCCCATGGACCTCGGTCCGGCGCGCGAGCCGATCGAGGCGAGTCTGAACATCCCCACGGAGATCTCCTGGCTCGAACCGATCCCGTTGCACCTGGTCGCGCCCGAGCGTGACCCGGCCGACGTTGCCGTGGCCAACGAGTCGATCCGCCTCGCCTTCGTCCGTGCTCTGCAGCACCTGCCGGCGCGACAGCGGGCCGTGCTCATCCTGCGCGACGTGCTGGACTGGCAGGCGTCCGAGGTCGCCGAGCTGCTGGGCACCTCCGTGGCATCGGTCAACAGCGCCCTGCAGCGCGCTCGCGCCACGCTCGCGAAGAGAGAAGGCGCCGAGGAGTCGGTCGCGCGGCCGCTGAGCGAAGCCGATCGCGCCATGCTCGAGCGCTACGTCGCCGCGTTCGAGGCTTACGACGTCACCCGCCTGACGGCCCTCATCCGCGAGGACGCGACCCAATCGATGCCGCCCTTCGACATGTGGCTCGAGGGCCGCGACGACATTCTGAAGTGGTGGTTCGGCCCCGGCATCCTCTGCGAGGGCTCGCGCATGCTCCCGACGTTCAGCGCCAACGGCATGCCGACGTTCGGGCAGTACAAGCCGGACCCGAACGGCGGCTACATGCCGTGGGCGCTGCAGGTGCTCGACGTGTCAGACGGGCGGATCGGCGAGTTCACCTTCTTCCTGGACACGGCCAGGCTTTTCCCGCTTTTCGGCCTGCCGCCGCACCTCGACGCATAGGACGTCGCTCAGGCCGGCCAGCTCGACGAGCGCGACGAGCTCCGCGCTCGCCTCGGTGAAGGAGAGCTCGCATCCTCTGCGACGGGCGCACAGCTGCATGTGGGCGAGTTGATGGATCACGCCGAGGTCCGGCGTGTCGATGTGAGCACAGCTCACGGTGACCATCAGATCTAAGACGGAATAGGAGCGCCAAACTCATCGGTTTGTCAGCGATGAGTTTCGCTATCGACACGGGTCTAACCAGACATGAAGACCTCACGCTGGCTCTCGCTGATCGTCCTCTGCACCGGGTTCCTGCTGATCGTCGTCGACATGACGATCGTCAACGTCGCCCTGCCGTCGATCCAGAAGGACCTCGGGTTCACGCAGTCCGGCCTGGCCTGGGTCGTGAACGCGTACCTGATCGCGTTCGGCGGCCTGCTCCTGCTGGCCGGTCGGGTCGGCGACCTGGTCGGACGCAAGCGCGTCTACCTGGCGGGCCTGGTGGTCTTCACCTCCGCCTCGGTGCTGTGCGGCCTGTCGTTCGCGCAGCCCATGCTGATCGCGGCGCGGTTCGTGCAGGGCGTCGGCGGCGCCGTCAGCTCGGCCGTGATCCTCGCCATGATCGTCACCCTGTTTCCCGAACCGCTCGAGCGCGCGAAGGCGTTCGGCATCTTCAGCTTCGTCGCCTCGGCCGGAGCGGCGGTCGGCCTGATCGCCGGCGGCCTGATCACGCAGGCGGTGAGCTGGCACTGGATCTTCTTCGTCAACCTGCCGATCGGCGTCGCCACCGCGCTCGTGTCGGCGAAGCTGCTGGCCGGCGACAGAGGCATCGGCCTGGCGCAGGGCGCCGACGTGCTCGGAGCGGTCATGGTCACCGCCGCGCTCATGCTCGGCGTCTACACCATCGTCCAGACCTCGAACTACGGGCTGGTCTCGGTCCGCACGGCCGTGCTCGGCGCTGTGACGGCCGCCCTGCTGGCGGGTTTCGTCGTTCGCCAGGCGCGCGGCCGCAACCCGATCCTGCCGCTGCGCATCTTCCGCTTGCGCAGCGTCGCCGGGGCCAACCTGGTGCAGGGGCTGATGTCGACCTCGTTCCTCGGCTTCTTCTTCCTCGGTTCCCTCGACCTCGAGCGTGTCCAGGGCTACGGTCCGATGGCCATCGGCCTGGCGTTTCTGCCGGTGGCCGTCGTGATGGCGCTGTTCTCGGTCCGCTTCTCGGCCCAGCTGATCGGCCGCTTCGGCGCGCCGGCGATGCTGTTCGCCGGCCTGACGGTGGCCGGGATCGCGCTCGCCGCGGTCGCCCTGGCGCCGGTCCACCCGGACTACTTCGTCAACCT
Source organism: Candidatus Dormiibacterota bacterium (assembly GCA_046727555.1). Taxonomy (GTDB): domain Bacteria; phylum Chloroflexota; class Dormibacteria; order Dormibacterales; family Dormibacteraceae; genus 40CM-4-65-16. The sequence goes on from JBKPCW010000026.1 coordinate 2,381, forward strand.
GATGGTGCCGATGGCCCTGCTCGGGCTTGGCGGCGGCCTGTGCTTCCCGGCGCTGACGATGATCGCCATGGCCGACGTCGCGCCGCAGGACGCGGGTCTGGCCTCGGGACTGCTGAGCACGACCGGCCAGGTCGGCGGCGCGTTCGGGCTCGCGGTGCTCGCCACCGTCGCGGGCGGTCGCACGCTCGACGTCATGAGCGGCGGCGCCGACCTGGCGACGGCGCTGTCGGCCGGCTACCACTTCGCGTGGATGGTGGGCGCGGCCGTCGTCGCCGTCACCCTCGGCCTCGCGGTGATCGTCCTGCGGCCACGCGCCGTCCAGTCTCCGGTCGTCGACGAGTCCTGCCTGGAGTGTGAGGCGGCGGCGTAGCTTTTACGCCATGACTGAACGCCGCAACCCGGACACGATCCACCCCCCGATTGGCGCTTACAGCCACCAGGTCGAGGCCAGTGGCGGCGGCAGGTGGCTTGCCATCGCCGGACAGGTCGGTCGCACCGTGGACGGGCACGTGCCGGAGGACCCGATCGAACAGGTCAAGCAGGCGCTGGAGAACGTGCGCCGCAACCTCGAGGCCGCCGGCATGGAGGTCGCGGATGTGGCCAAGCTGAACTGGTACCTCGTCGGTCAGATCGACTCGGCGCGACGCCGGGATGCCCTGCTGGCGTGGCTGGACGGCAACCCGCCGCCGGCCTCGACGCTCGTCTACGTCGCCGCCCTGGCGGCTCCGGAGTACCGCGTCGAGGTCGAGGCGTGGGCCTACCGAGAGTAACGGGACCATCGGCCCAGTCGGGGCGGGCCGTTCGGCCCGCTAAAACCAGCGGCTCCTGCGTTGATCTCTAGCGGATGGCGGACAACGTCTACTTCTCGATGCCGGGCGTGGCCAGCGTACGCTGGGACCAGGCCTCGGCCACCGTCTGCGTGGAGTGGGAGGGATGGGCCAACACGGCGGAGTTCGCGGCCCTGCTGGACGCCGAGATCACGGCGCTGGCGGAGAATGGCTGCTCCAGGATGCTGGCCGACTGCCGGCGCCAGCGCGTGCTCAACCAGGCGGACCAGGAACGCGCCGAGCGGGAATGGACGCCGCGCGCCATCGAGGCCGGTCTCAAGAAGTTCGCCGTGGTCCTTCCGATGAGCGACCTCGCGGCGAAGAACATCCAGGAGCGCCTGGACAGCGCGCAGCCGTCGATCCGGGTCCGCTACTTCGGTTCGGTCGAAGAGGCGAGAGCCTGGCTGGGGCGCTAAAGCTCTTCGACCTCAACGTCGAGAAGATCCTCGACCACTGGGGCGTCCCGGAAGCCGTGCGCGAGGTCATCGCCAACGCGCTCGACGAGCACGCGCTGACCGGGACCGCCGAGCCCGAGATCATCAAGCGCCGCGACGGCTGGCACGTGACCGACTTCGGCCGCGGCCTGCGTTATCAGCATCTCACCCAGAACGAGAACCCCGAGAAGCGCCGCAGGGCTGACCTCGTGGTGGGGAAGTTCGGCGTGGGCCTGAAAGACGCGCTGGCGACGTTTCACCGCCGAGGCGTCGACGTTGCCGTCAGGAGCCCGCATGGCGACATCACGCTCCGCCGCGCCGCAAAAAGCAACTTCGCCGACGTCAAGACTCTGCACGCCGCCATCTCGCCTCCGTCCGAGCCCCGGCGCAAGGGGACGGACTTCGTCTTCCGCGGCCTGTCCAACCGTGACATGGCGGCGGCGCGCGACTACTTTCTCCGCTTCGCCGGAGACAGGGAGCTGGAGCGCACCGAGATCGGCAGCATCCTGGAGCGGAAGGCCGAGGAGCCGGCGCGCATCTACGTCAAGGGCGTGCGGGTCGCGACCGAGGAGCAGTTCCTCTTCTCCTACAACATCACGTCCACAACCGCGCAGCTGCAGCGCGCGCTCAACCGCGAGCGCAGCAACGTCGGACGCACCGCCTACCAGGACCGCGTCAAAGCCATCCTGCTGAAGAGCACTTCGGGCGCGGTAGCCGAGCAGCTGGTGCAGGACCTGACGCGCATCCCCGCGGGCACCAACCACGACGAGATCACCTGGCTCGACGTCCAGGAGCAGGCGGTCCGCATCCTGGCGGCCAAGGCGAAGACAGTGTTCGTCAGCTCACAGCAGATGTTCACGCACGGGGCGACGATCATGGAGGCGCGAGGCGACGGCTACAAGGTCGTGGTCGTCCCCGACCGGCTGCTCGCGCGGCTGCCGAAGCTGCGCGACCTGAACGGCAACCCGATCCTCGACATCGGCGGCTTCGTCCAGGTCTGGAACGCGTCGTTCGTCTACGACTTCGTCGACCCGTCGAAGCTGAAGCGCTCGGAGCGGGAGAGTTGGGACATCCTGCCCGACCTGCTGCGGCTTGCGGGCGACCATGGCAGGCGCGTGAAGGAGGTGAGGATCTCCAACACGATGCGACTCGACGAGGGCGCCTACGAGACCGAGGGCGTCTGGGACTCGCCGAACATCGTCGTCAAGCGCTCGGTGCTGGACGAGCCGCGGCATTTCGCGCGCGTGGTGCTGCACGAGATCGCCCACGCGAGCTCGGGCGCGAACCACGGCAACCTCGCGTTCATGGCGGCGATCGACGACCTGGCGGGCCTGGCGGCTGTGGCGGCTATCCCCGCTCGAGCTCGTCGCGCCGGTTCTGCCAGTAGGCGAGGCGGTGCCTGAACCGCTCGGCCTGGGAGGCGAGCACTGGCAGGTTCGTATCCTCGGCCTCTCGCTGGGCCGCGTCGGGCATGGTCGGGATCATGCTCGCCAGCACGTCGAGAAGCTCCTGCTCGAGGTTGACGAGGTGGTGATAGACCGCAACCCAGCTCTGCGCCTCCTTCAGCGAATCCGACGCCGGATCTTCTCCAGTGATCGGTCTCTCAAGGTCGGCGCCCTGCCAAGCGGCCCCAGCAGCCTCCGCTTTCCGGGAGGCCATGCGCATATCCTCTTACTTTTCCTCCATCTTGTCATCGTCCGGGTGCCCCGTATTACCGAAAGCGATCCGGTCCCGGACGACGCGGGCGCGTCCGAGCAGGCGGGACCGCTGGAGGGCGTCTTCGCCGAAGCGGTCGCGGATGTTGTCCATCGCCGCCTCGAGGCGCTGCACCCTGGGCTGCTGCGGTTCGAGGAACAGGTCGAGCTGGCCCGCCTGCCCGTCGCTGAGGCCTGACAGGCCGACGCCGAGAGTGCCGACCGTGCGCCTCGGGTCGCGCGCGGCCAGCAGCTTGAGCGCCGCCTGGTAGATCTCGTCGCCGGTCGAGACCGGGCGGGGCTGCTTGGCCTGCTTCGAGAACTGGCCCGGGTCCGGGCGGTAGACGACGCCGACCGAGACGATCGAGCCCCGGCGCCCGGCAGCACGCAGCCTCCGCCCGACCATGTCGGAGAGGCGCATGAGCAGCTCCTCGAGGTCCTTCTGCGAGGCCGTCGCGCGGGCCATTACGTGGGAGTGGCTGTAGCTCTTGCGAGTCGCGTGCTCGAACCCGCCGACCTCGAATCCGCGCAGGCGCATGCTCCAACCCCTGGCGTGCTCGGGGTGCATGCCGGCCAGGCGGAGGCGGGGCGTGGTCGCGCGCAGGAACTGGACAGGCGTTCGGATGCCGGACTTCGCGAGGCGGCGCGCCGTCGCCTCGGCGATGCCGGAGAGGTCCGTCAGCATGAGCCGCTCGAACGTCGCCACGAGGTTGGTGTGGTCGATGCGCTCCAGCCCGTCCCGCTTGTTGAGGTTGGAGGCCTGCTTGGCCATCCAGATGGAGGTCGAGATCCCGACGGAGGCGGTGACGCACTCGCCGATCTCTTCCTTGATGGCCCGCTTGATGGCTCGGGCGACACCCTCGGGGCCGAGCCTCTTGAGGTCGGGGGTGCCGGCGAGGTCGAGGCTGGCCTCGTCGATCGACATGCGGAGGACGTCCGGGCTGTGCCGGCGCATGATCTCGATGAGCTTGTCCGAGACATCGCGGTAGCGCGGGGGGTTGGGCTCCCGGATGATGACCGCGGGGAAGATGGCCTTGGCCTCGAAGACCTTCATGCCGGTCTTGATGCCGAGGTCGCGGGCCTCGCGGGAGGAGGAGACGATCGTGGCCGCGTCGGTGGCGTAGGCCGCGATGGCCAGGACTTTGCCCCGCAGCGCAGGGTCGTGCTGCTGCTCGATCGAGGCGAAGGCGCAGTTGAGGTCGACCACGAGCGTGGTGGGGTCGGCGGCGTTCAGGCCGAGGTCCTCCACGTACAGATGTTCGCATTAACAGGCGGGCTTGTCACCACTCGAGTGCGCGTCGATGCTTCCAGGACGTGGGTCGCGCTCCGCTGGTGCCGCCGGAACTGAGACGAGGTCCGTTCACCGTTCGGGAGGCACGCCGGGCAGGTCTCCAGCGCTGGCATCTCGAGGGCGCTGCCTGGCGGCGAGTTGGCCCGGGAACCTATGTCTGGGCGGGGCTTGAGCTGGATCCGATACAGATGCTTACAGCTGCGATTCGGCGGCTTCCGCCGGGTGCGGCGTTCTCGGGATTCACAGCGGCATGGCTACACGGCCTGGATCCCGCACCGCGCGACCCGATCGAAGCGACAGTGCCATACGCCTCCGCTGTGTCGGGGCGGTCCGGCATCAAGCTGCATCGCTCGGCTCTCGGAACAGAGGTGGTGATCATTCGCGGCGTACCCGCAACCTCCATCCAGCGCACCCTCGCGGACCTGAGTCCGAGGTTGAGCTTGCTGGAAGCGGTGGTCATCGCCGACGCGGCGCTCCACAACAGCCGTCTGCGCCTCGAAGAACTGCACGCCTGGGTGGCCGCACATGGCCGGCTTCGCGGAATCAGGAGCCTCAGGCGGATCCTCGAACACGTCGAGCCCGCGTCCGAATCGCCGATGGAGTCCCGCCTGCGAATGGTGCTCGTGCTCGGTGGCCTTCCTCGCCCGCGGGCACAAATTTCCATCCACGACAGCTCCGGCCGATTCGTTGGGCGCCCCGATCTCTATTACGAGGACCACCGGCTCGGCATCGAGTACGACGGTGGTGCCCATCGCGCCACCCTCGCCGCCGACAATCGCCGCCAAAATGCCCTCCTGCGGGCTGGGGTCCGGCTCTTGCGTTTCACCGCCGGCGACGTGCTTGGGAGCCCTGGCTCAGCCGTCAGTCAGGTTCGCCAGCTACTGGCCAATCCCGCATCTGCCGGCAATCGCGGGTTTGAGGCGCGACGGAAGCCCGCATATGCCGGCAATAGCGGGCCTAGACCGCCTCCGGCCCCTCCTTGAGCGGCAGCGTCAGCATGAACTCGCTCCCGAGCCCCGGCTTCGAGTGCACGGTGATGTCGCCCCCGTGCCGGGTCGCGATCTCCCTGCACAGGAACAGCCCCAGGCCGCTGCCCGGGATGGTGACGTTCTCATCGG
>JBKPCW010000027.1:0-6054 GCA_046727555.1 Candidatus Dormiibacterota bacterium
GTACGAGGTCGAGGTCTACGAGAGCGAACCGTGGCTCGTCATCGGCGCCACCATGGTGGCGGGCGCCGTGCTCGGCATCGTCTTCACGAACCTGACCGGCGGCGCGCTCTCGCAGCTGGTCCTCACCGGCGACCGCGAGACAGCGTTCGTGCTCGCCGGCGTCGCGATCCCTCTCGTCGCCCAGGCATTGATGCTCGCGGGCCCTCTCTTCCTCTATTTCGCGCGCGCCCGCTTCCGCGAACCGCTCGACGGCCTGACCTTCGGCGCCGCGTCAGCCCTCGGCTTCACGCTGGCGAGCTCGCTGACCGCCTTCTGGCCGCTGCTCAGCGGTCCGCTGGTCGCGAGCGGTTCGCCGGTCGACTGGGCGGTGCGCCTCACCCGCGCGGGTCTCCTGGTCTCGTTGATCAACGCGTGCGCCACGGCCGGGGTGACCGCCGCCCTGTGGCTGCAGCGCTACGACCGCCGGCGCAGTGGGCGGCCGTGGTACACGAGCGTGCTCGCCGCGGTCGCCGTCGCGTTCGGAGCCCAGCTCACGCTCGGCATCGCGTCGTTCTTCATCGCCGACCTCATCCTCGACGTCGCCGTCCTCGGCCTCGCCGCGGGCGCGCTGCTCCTGTACCTGCGGCTGGTCATCCACGATGCGCTGCTGGTCGAAGGCGCCGAGCACGAGATCGGACCGGACGCGCCCTGCCCCGAGTGCCACCGCATCGTCCCGACGATGGCGTTCTGCCCGGCTTGCGGCGCCGCCCGCGCGGCGTCCTCCAAGCAGGGTCGGGCGCGGACCGCGGGACGCGCGTGATGGCGACAGCGGCGCCGATGAGCTACTGCGGTCGGTGCGGGGCGCCGCTCGCGCCCGGCGCGCGCTTCTGCGGCAGGTGCGGCACGCCGGTCCTGCAAGCGGCCGTGGCCACGCCGGTGTACCGGTACGCGCCGGCGCCCCACGTGGCGTACCCCACCGCGGCCCGGGCCAAGCTCGCCCCGGCGCTCATCGCCGGCGGCCTGATCGCCATCCTCCTCGTCGTCGCGGTGGTCGTCGGCGGCATCGCCGTGTCGCAGATCGGGCGCGGCGGCCACGCCACCTGTACGTCGAACTGCCCGCCCAAGGTCGTCACCCCCCTGGCGGAGCAGGCCTCGTACAAGAGTCCCACCTACAAGTTCGAGGTCAACTACTCGTCGCGCTGGACGGTCCGCGACAAGAGTGATGTGGGCGTGACCCTGGGCACGCGCCTCGGCCTGGTGCAGGTGACGGGGTCGGCCGCGCCCTCCGCCGAGCAGGCGATGCAGTCCGCGCTCAACGCGCTGCCGTCCTCGACCTGGCAGGACGTCACCCTCCTGAACGGCTTGAAAGGGGCGCACCTGGGCGAGGTCCAGGGCGTCGGCGCGGTGTACTCGGCGAACCTCGTCGGCACCTCGCAGACCGCGGCCAAGGTCCGGATCGCCGTCATCGCCGCGATCAAGAACGGCGTCACCGTCGTCGTCCTCGCCGCCGACCCCGCGGACCCGAAGGGATCGCCCAACGGGTTCCCCGAGGCGCAGCTGGTCGACTACCTGTGCACTGAGTTCGTCTGGGGTTCCTAGACGCGTTCGAGGGCCAGCCGCGCTCCGAAGCCCAGCAGCACGACGCCGGTCACGCGCTGCATCCACTGCCGTACTCGTGGCGCCGTGATGACCTCGCGCAACCTCGTCACGAAGAGCCCGTAGACGTTCATCCACGTCCAGCCGATCACGGCGAAGACGATGCCGAGCTCGAGCAGCCGCGGCAGCACCGCCTGGCCGGGAAGCACGAACTGGGGCAGGAAGGTGACGAAGAAGACGCCGAGCTTCGGGTTGCTGATGGCGGACAGGAAACCCTGGCGGAAGACCGCGTGCGTGGGCGCGGCCGGCGGCGTGCCCGCGAGCAGGTCGCCCGGGCGCGCGCGCGATTCGAGCAGAGTGCGCACGCCGAGGTAGGCCAGGTAGCAGGCGCCGGCGATCTTGAGCGCGAACAGGACTTCGCCGGACGTGCGCAGCAGCGCCGACAGGCCGACGGCCGTGGCCGTCACCCACACCAACAGCGCGAGGGCGATGCCGCTGGTGGTCAGCAGGACGCCGCGGCGGCCGTGGGCGAGGGCGTTCCTGGTCACGACCGCCATGTCCGGGCCCGGCGTCACGGCGAGCAGCAGCGAGACGCCGGCGAACGCGATCAGCGTCGCGTCCATCACGCGATTTCAGGCAGGTCGAACGAGATCTCGTACACGCCGCCGGCGAGCCTGGCCTGGTGGATCCAGCCCATCTTGCGCAGCAGGCCCAGCATCTCCCGGTTCTCGGGCAGCACGATGAGCTGAAAGGACTTGATGCCGTGCTTGCGGGCCACGCGCGCGAGCTCGGCGAGCAGCTGGCTGCCCAGGCCCCGGCGCTGAAACTCGTCGATGACCGCCACCGCCACCTCGGCGACGTCGGTGCCGCGCGCGCGGTCGTACCTGGCCACGCCGACGATGCGCTCCTTGCCGGCCGGCCGGTGCGTGGTCGCGACGAGGGCGAAGCGGTCGTTGTAGTCGACCACGGCGAGGCGGTGCGCGAGGGCGTCGGACATGCGCTTCACCGGAGAGAAGAAGCGGAAGTAGACGGTCCGCTCCGACATCGCCGCCACCGCCTCGTGGAGCAGCGGCTCGTCCTCCGGCACGATCGGACGCAGGTGCACCCTGGTCCGGTCCCGCAGCTCGACCGCGTGGGCCTCAAAACCGGCGGAAATCACTGTTCTAAACGCTAACCTCCGGGCGTGATGGGCGCTTCCCGGAGGTGGCGGAACCTCGGCGTCGCCGCCGGGGCGTTGACGGCGGCGATGTTCGCCCTCTTCGACCTCTACCAGTGGGCGCTCGCCTACGCGGGCGACCGCTTCCACAACGACTTCACCTTCTATTACGTGGCGGCGCGAATCGGGCTCGCGCACGGCTGGCATTCGATCTACGACCTGGGACTGCAGCAGGCGGAGCTGAACGCCGTCGGCTCCGGGATCACGGTCGCGGAGCTGGCGCGCTACATCAGCCCGCCGCCGGTCGCCTGGGTCGCCCTGCCTTTCACCGCCCTGCCCTATGAGGTGGCGTACGGAGCCTGGAGCGCGCTTCTCCTGGCGGCCCTCGTCCTGACCTGGTACCTCGCAGCGCCCGGGCGCGGCCCAGCCCGCCTCATCCTGCTCGCGGCCGCGGTCGGCTGGCTCCCCGTCATCTACGGCCTGCAGCTGGGCCAGCCGGGACTGCTCGTCGCCCTCGGCGTCGCCGCCTCGTACGCCCTCCTGCCGCGGCGCCCCTTCGTGGCCGGCCTCGCCCTCGGCGCCATGGCCTTGAAACCCCAGCTCGCGTTCCTGGTGCCGCTGGCGCTGCTCGCCGCGGGGCAGCGGCGGGCCTTCGTGGGCAGCGCCGTCGCGCTCGGCGTGCTCGCGCTCGCTTCGGCCGCGGCGCTAGGCGCCGACGGGGTGCGCGTGTACCTCGGCCGCCTGAGCTTCGCGTCGAGCGTGCCCGTGAACCGCGAGCTCACCCTCGCCTACCTCCTGGGCGACGCGGCGCGGCCGGCACAGATCTTCATCGCTGCCTGGACGATGCTTCTCGCTTACCGCGGCCGCGGGCGAGGTCTGGAGTGGACGTACGCCATCGCGCTCCTCGGCGGCATGCTGGCGACCCCGTACGTCCACCTCGACGACCTGGTGATGCTGGGCCTCGCGGGGTGGCTGTTCCTGCGAGCGGAGCCGCGGACCGCCGGCCTCGTTCTCGCCTTCGCGGTCCTGATCGAGGGAGAGCCCTTCTGGGGCCCGGCGGCCGTCATCGGAGTCGAGGTCGGGGCGCTGATCGTCCTTTCGGCGGCAGTGCTCAGACGCGGGCAGCCGGCGCCGGACTCGGCGGAACAGCCGGCGCCTGGCCGTTCCCGTCAGCCGACCACGCTTCGGTGAACTGGCTGTTGTAGAGCTCGTAGTAGAAGCCTTCGCGCCGCAGCAGCTCGGCGTGCGTGCCCTGCTCGACGATCCGGCCGCCGTCCATGACGACGATCGCATCGGCGTTGCGGATCGTGGAGAGTCTGTGGGCGATGACGAAGCTCGTGCGCCCTTGGCGCAGCTGGGCCATCGCCTTCTGGATCAGGACCTCGGTCCGCGTGTCGACGTTGCTAGTCGCCTCGTCGAGGATGAGGATGCTCGGGTCGGCGAGGAAGGCGCGGGCGATCGTGAGCAGCTGGCGCTGCCCCGAGGAGAGCTCCGAGGCGTCGTCGTCGAGGACGGTGTCGTATCCCCCGGGCAGGGTCCGCACGAAGGCGTCGACGTGGGCGGCCTGCGCCGCGGCGACGATCTCCTCGTCGGTCGCGCCCTCCTTGCCGTACGCGATGTTGTCGCGGATGCTGCCGGCGAACAGCCACGTGTCCTGCAGGACCATGCCGAACGCCTTGCGCACCTCGGGGCGCGGCAGCTCACCGGTGTTCACCTCGTCGAGGCAGATCCGCCCCGAGTCGATGTCGTAGAAGCGCATGAGCAGGTTCACGATCGTCGTCTTGCCCGCGCCCGTGGGGCCGACGATCGCGATCGTCTGCCCGGGCCTGACCTGCAGGTTGAAGTCCGCGATCAGGGGCTTCTCGGGCTCGTAGCGGAAGTTCACGTGCTCGAGCGCCACGGCCCCACTGACCTCGCCCAGAACGGCGCCGGTGGCGACGTCGGGCGTCTCCTCCTCCGCCTCCAGGAGCTCGAACACGCGCTCCGCGGACGCGAGTCCCGACTGCAGAAGGTTCAGCTGCCCCGCGATCTGCATGATCGGCATCGTGAACTGGCGCGAGTACTGGATGAACGCCTGCACGTCGCCCAGGGTCAGGCTGCCCGAAGCCACGCGGTACGTACCGACGACCGCGACCGCGACGTAGTTCAGGTTGGACAGGAACTGGATGGCCGGCTGGATGAGGCCGGACAGGAACTGGGCCCGGAAGCTCGCCCGGTAGAGCTTGCCGTTGTGCGTCTCGAAGATCTCCAGCGACTTCGTCCGCCGGCCGAAGACCTGGACCAGCGCGTGGCCGGTGTGCATCTCCTCGACGTGGCCGTTCAGGCTGCCGGTCCACTTCCATTGCGCCGCGAACTCCCGCTGCGAGCGCCGGGCGATGAACAACGTCACCACCACCGAGAGCGGGATGGTGACCAGGGCGATCAGGGCCAGCAGCGGGCTGATCCAGATCATCATCGCCAGCACCCCGACCACCGTCAGCACCGACGTCACGATCTGGCTCAGCCCCTGCTGCAGGACGGTCGAGACGTTGTCGATGTCGTTGGTCACGCGGCTGAGGACGTCGCCGTGCGAGTGGCTGTCGAAGTACTTCAGCGGCAGCCTGGACAGCTTCGCCTCCACGTCCCGCCGGAGCCCGTACACGGTGCGCTGGGCGACGCCCGCCAGGATGTAGCCCTGGCCCCACAGCAGGACCGATGAGAACAGGTACAGGCCGACCGCGAGCAGCAGCACCGCCGCGAGCGCGTTGAAGTCGATGCCCTTGCCCGGTGTGACGTCCATGCCCGACAGCGTCTGGGCGATCTGACCCTGGCCGTGCGCCTGGAGGACGGCGATGGCCTGCGCCTTCGTCATCCCGGCGGGCAGCATCTTGCCGACGACGCCGTTGAAGATGATGTTGGTGGCGTTGCCGAGGACCTTCGGCCCGATCACCGAGAAGGCGACGCTGCCGACGCCGAGCACCGCGACCACGGCGATCCGCACCGACTCCGGGCGCAAACGGCCGAGCAGCCCGCGCAGCGTCTTGCGCGTGTTCTGGACCTTGGGCGGCGGGGGGCCGCTCATGCCTCCCATCCAGCCGCCCGGCTGCCGGCGCTGACCCACCTGATCCCTCATCGCCCCTGGGCGGTTGATCATGCGACCGCCTCCGCTCCCAGCTGCGAATCGACGATCTCGCGGTAGGGCTCGCACGTCTGCATCAGCTCCGCGTGCGTGCCGATGCCTTCGATCCGCCCCTCGTCCAGGACGATGATCCGGTCGGCGTGCATGATCGTGCTCACGCGCTGGGCGACGATCAGCACCGTTGCGCTCCGAGTGTCGCCGCGCA
>JBKPCW010000028.1:0-11424 GCA_046727555.1 Candidatus Dormiibacterota bacterium
GGACTAGAGGGGCAGCCACTTAAGGGGATTCAAGCCCGCATTTGCCGGCACTCGCGGGTTTGAGAGGTCGGAATTCCCCGCAACTGCCGGCACTCGCGGGGAATATTCTCCATGCAGAGGTTGACGCGGATGGACGTCGTCGACTGGTTGTTGGACTCGGACCCGGCGATCCGCTGGCAGGTCATGCGTGACCTGGCAGACACACCTGAGGACGATGTCGCGGCGGAGCGTTCCCGGGTCGCTACCGAGGGCTGGGGCGCTCGGGTGCTGGCCCTGCAGGGGCAGGATGGCCACTGGGATAAGACCACTCCCCCCAGACTTACCTCGGCTGAGGCGATCAGTTGGTGGGAGTCCCTGCCACCCGAGAGGCAAGGCACGCTGTTTCCCGAATGGACCTCCACCTCGTGGAGCCTGATGTTGTTGCGGGCATTCGGACTCGATCCCGCCGGAGCGGAAGCGCGGCAGGCCGTCCGCCGGGTCCGCGAACATGTTGCGTGGGAGCACGACGGCGAGCCCTTCTTTGCGGGCGAGGTGGAGCCTTGCATCAACGGCAAAGTCGTCGCCCTTGGGGCCTACTTCGGCGAGGACGTCCACGCCGTCGTCGAACGGCTCCTCGGCGAGCAGATGAGCGACGGCGGGTGGAACTGCGAGCAGGAGAACGGATCGACCCGAGGGTCCTTCCACTCGACCATCGACGTGCTTGATGGCCTGCTCGAGTACGAACGAGCCACCGGCGGCTCAACCGCGGTGAGCGCCGCCCGGGTCCGCGGTCAGGAGTACCTGCTCGAACGGCGGATGCTGCGCAGGCTGTCGACAGGTGAGGTGATCGACCCGGCCTTCACGCAGTTCTCCTACCCGACCTACTGGCACTACGACGTGCTACGAGGTCTCGACTACATGCGCGCCGCCGGCGCCGCTCCTGACGAGCGGATGGCGGAGGCGATCCAGCTGGTCGAGTCCAAGCGCGATGGGGAGGGCCGCTGGTCCCTCGAGAACCCACATCCTGGCCGCATGCATTTCGCGATGGACGAGGGCGAGGGCAGACCGAGCCGGTGGAATACCCTCCGGGCCATGCGTGTGCTCAGGTGGTACGAACGGGCTCCGCGATCGTCACTTCCCGGCTAAGCCCGCCGGCCCGGCCGATCTGAGACTTGTCGATCATGCGGGTGCTGCGCGCAGCACCTCGAGGATCTCATCGCCGTACTTGCGGAGTTTTGACTCTCCCACTCCCGACACCCGCAATAGCTCGGCCAGGCTCGCCGGTCTTGACGACGCGATGGCCGCGAGCGTCGTGTCGTGAAACACCACGTAGGCGGGTACGCCGGCGGCGCGTGCGGTCTCGAGTCTCCAACGTCGCAATCGATCAAGCGTCTCCACCGGGACGTCCCCGGCCGGGACAGTCGGTGACTCTGGTGGCAGCGTGAGCCATGGTGTGGTCTTCCCGGCCAGCGCATCGCGGCCGGCGGAGGTGATCTCCACCACCGGGTATTCCCCCGAGCTCTGCCGCGCCAGCCCGGCGTTGATCAGCCCTGACAGGAGAAGCCTGATCCGCTCCTCCTTCCATCCGGTCAACGCGCCGTGGAAGCGGAGCTCCTGCACCCAGGGCTGGGCGCTCGACCATCTGTTTCGCCGGCCGCCGAGGACGGCCGCAACGTTGGCCAGCCCGACGCGCCCACTGAACCTGGCCGTCGCGGCGAGCGCGGCCTGCACCGCCTCGGCTGCGACCGGGACCTCGGGTGGTGAGGCGGTGAGGCAGTTGTCGCAGGCATGGCACCGGCGCGCGACCCCCTCCTCGCCGAAGTAGTCCGCGATCCGGGCGTGCCGGCATTCGCGCATCTCGGCGTAGGCCATCATCTGGGCCAGCCGTGCGTAGGCGTGCTCCCTGAGCGGCGAGCCGTCCTCCAGGCCGGACTGCTCGATGAAGAAGGCCTGGAGGTCGCGATCAGACGGGCTGTAGAGCAACGTGCATTCCGCCGGCCTTCCGTCCCGCCCTGCGCGTCCTGCCTCCTGGTAGTACGCCTCGAGGCTGCCGGGAACGTGGTAGTGAATCACACGACGAATACCCGCGATGTCGACTCCCATCCCGAACGCCGACGTCGCCACCACGACTTGAGTGCGTCCGGCGGTGAAGTCATCCTGCGTGCGGCGCCGGACATCTGCGTCCTGGCGACCGTGATAGCAAGGGACAAGCAGCTCGGCTGCCAGCTCTTCGGCCGCGGACACCGTGCCGACGTAGACGAGCGCCTGCTGCCCAGGGGTCGCGAGCAGGCGGCGAAGCTGATCGCGCTTGGCTCGCTCGCCGCGGCACCGGATGACCGTGAGCGTCAGGTTTGGCCGGTTGAATCCGCTGACCGAGATGAATGGATCGCGGAGCTGAAGGCTGCTTGCGATGTCGGCTCGAACCTGTGGGGTGGCGGTCGCGGTGAATCCGGCGACGGGAGGCCGCCCACAGGCCGCGATCGCCGCGGACAAGAGCCGATAGTCCGGGCGGAAGTCATGGCCCCAGGTAGAGATGCAGTGCGCCTCGTCGACCACGACACGGCCGATGCGCAGCCTGGCGAGCTGGTCCATGAAGCCTGGACGGGCCAGCCTCTCAGGCGCCAGGAACAGCAGCCGATACTCGAGGTCGAGGGCGCGCCGGAGCCTCTCGCGCTGCTCGGCCGGTTCGACTGACGAGTTGATGAACGTGGCGGCGACTCCGCGCTCCGTCAATCGGTCGACCTGGTCCTTCATGAGTGCGATGAGCGGCGAGACCACCAGAGTCAACCCGCCGTCCACGACGGCCGGCACCCAGTAGCTGATGCTCTTGCCGGAGCCCGTCGGCGCGACGGAGAGTACGTCGCGGCCCGCAAGCATCGCGGCCACAACATCCGATTGTCCCGGCCTGAAGGCTTCGAGCCCGAAGACCTCGTTTAGCGTTCGCTCGGCCCTGTCCATCATCCCGCCCGAGTGTGACGGAATCTCTCGGCTCCATCATCGGCTCTTAACAGCACGCCTACCAAACGCGGGCCTCGATAACGCTCGGTGCATCGAAACGCACCGCGCTGAGTCGTTAGTCTCTGCGGCAGTTGAGCACGACCGACCCGCCGCCCAGCCAGGGCCAGCAGCCGGTGACTGCCCAGCGGCCGGCCGCGCGGCGAATCTGGGTTTGGGTCGGGGGCGGCTGCCTGGTCGCACTGCTTCTCTGCGGCGGCATCGTTGGCGGCGGGTTGTACTACTACGCGCACAAGAGTTGCGCCCCATCCGACTTCCCGAGATATCCGGGCGAGAGCATTCAGAGCGCTCAACAGAGCATCTTCGTCTCGGCGAGCGAATGCACCATGACTGTCGATGAGCCGGCGGCAGCGGACCGGGTGGAGGCTTTCTACCTCAACAGCCTTCAGAAGCCCCCTTACGAACTGACTGACTACGACGCGTCCGCCGGAACTTTCGAATTCACTCGTGCCCTACGAGAGCCGGGCCAAGCCCACGGACAGCTGACGGTCGAGGGTCACGACCAGCATTCCACGGTCACGATCGAAATCACGACTCCGTAGTTGTCGCGCGTCTCATTTATTGGCAGCGCCGGCACCGGGCGCTCACCCGGTGCCGACGACCCGCCTCAGCCGGTCAGATCAGAAGTAAGCCGCGACGCCGGAATACGAGAAATTGTCTGACGAGATAGTCAACGTAAACGGCTTGGTGTTGAGGACAAGGTTGCCGCCAACACTGGGTTGGGCGAAATAGTCCGAAAACCACTGACCCGCCTCCAGCGGGAGCACCAGGCCGGGCGTCGCGCCACCTGTCAAAGGGAGCCCTGTCGAGCTGGTGCAGGTGAAGCTGTCCTGCCCACCCGACGTGGCATTACCCGGAAAGTTCTTGCCAATCTGATGCACACCCGTGCACGTCACCGGCCCGAAGACGTCGGTGTAGGACACGCTGTAGTGGAAGACATCGGTGCCGTTGCCGTTCCCGGTGCCGTTGTCCGCCAGGGCCGCGCCTGTCGAAAAGCCCATTGCACCCACGACAAGCAGCACCGCCATAAGCAGGCGTTTCATGTATTGCTCCTTCCACCCCTCAGGCGTGGATATCCCGATGCTTTGGAGGGGAGCCTCCCGAAACCCCCAACCCCGCGGCGAGCTTACACGATAATTGAGTCTAGAAACAGGTGTCTAGAAACGGAGGCGCCACGTGGTCGTTCTTGACCAACCACGCTAGGGTGCTCATCAGCATCTCCCAGGACCCCGGCGTCCGCCTGCGCGAAATCGCTGAGACGGTCGGCATCACTGAGCGGGCCGTCCACCGCATCGTCGTCGAGCTTGTGGTCGGGGGCTACCTCTCGCGCACGCGCAAGGGTCGCCGCAACTCGTACACGATCAAATCGCACGTACCCATCCCTGACTCAACCAATCGGGATCGGAACGTCGGCGATCTCCTGGCCATCCTCGGCGCTCCCCCCGTTTCGTCAAATGCTCCGCGACGAGGCCGGCCGGCCAGCAAACGCGCCGGCTGAATACCGCGTGTGCCGGCAGTCGCGGGTTTCAAGCGAGTCGCAAGCCCGCATCCGCCGGCACTCGCGGTCTACGTCGCGCTCGATTAGTTCATCGAGCTCGAGCAGTCTGAGCTGGTAAAGGGAGGCAGACGATGGAAACCAAGAACCTGGACATCTACGGCCACGACGCGATTCCCTGGAGCCGGGTCGAGAAGCAGCTAGACCTGGACGACAGGCACCTGACCTACTGGCTGGCGACGACCGGTCCCGACGGCCGGCCCCACGTCGCCGGCGTGGGCGCGAAGTGGTCTGACGGCAAGGTCTACGTCGTGAGTGGACCGAGCACGCGCAAGAGCCGAAACATGGAGGCCAACCCGAACTGCGTCCTTGCGGTCACCCTGCCCGACATCGACGTCGTCGTCGAAGGCACGGCGGCCAGGGTGACCGACGCCGGGAAGCTCGAGCGCATCGCGGGGCTGTACGCGGACTCCGGCTGGCCGGTGGAGGCACGCGACGGAGCGTTCGTGGCGCCCTACAGCGCGCCCAGCGCCGGACCTCCGCCGTGGAATCTCTACGAGGTGACTCCGGTCAGCGCGACCGGCGTCGCCACCGCCGAGCCGCACGGCGCCACGAGATGGCGCTTCGAGTCGGTCAGCCGCTAGAAGCCGCCCGCAGCAGGCCCATGAAGACCGGATGCGCCGCGCCTGGCGCGGTCGTCAGCTGCGGCTGGTAGAGGGTACCGACGAAAAACGGGTGGTCGACCCGCTCGATCGCCCGCACCTCGCCGGTGTCGTCGGTGGCGGCCGTTCGCATCCCGTGCTCATCCGCGATGTGCTGAAAGTCCGGCGCCAGCCCGTACGAGCATGTCGTTCGCTCGACCGCGCTCGTCCGCCCGTACAGGCGAGACAGCAGCGAGCCGGGCATGAGCTCGACGTCGATCGTCTGGTCCTGCAAGGAGCACGCGAGCAGGCTGATGACCGCCCGGCCGCCGGGTCCGTACTCGGCGTGCGTGGCCTCCGCGATCCCGGCCAGGTTGCGTGCGTGCTCCACGAGCACGTGCTGGAAACCGCCTCAGGTGGCGACCAGCGGCACACCGCGCTCGCGTGCCGACCGGATGACCGCGTGCGCCGCCTCGGGATTCGTGTAAGGCGTCCCCGGGCCGATGAACACCGCCGACCCCGGGACCGTCAGGGACTCGGCGTCGTCGACCGCAGCCGTCGGCACGACCCGGATTTCGGTCGGGATGCCGGTCTGCCGCGAGGCATCGTGAAGGGCCGCCGCCGAGGCGTGGTGGTAGGGGTGCTCCGCCGGGTAGTCGATGAGCAAATTGACGACCACGCGACGCACCGCAGAAGCGTAACGGGCGCCGCGCGCAGGCCGTTTACCTGCATGAGCACACATCAGGGTGTGACCCGATTCTCGAAAAAAGGAGGTGCAGAGGTGGGGAGCAGGGTACGCGTGATCCAGGTTCTGATCATTCTTTCTGCGCTAGTCGGTCTGTTCGCGCTGCAGTCCACCCGCGACCGCCGGGGCGTGCTCACCGGCGCAAGCGTTCTCAAGACTTAAGGCGCGGCCGGCGGGCCGCTCGACATCGCCGTTCACGCAAGTCGACCCGCGGGTCTCGCCCAGACCGTCGCGGGTCGCACCATGTAATGCCTTACACTTCGACGCCGATGACGAGCGCCGGCGACGCGTTCAGCAGGCCCTTCCAGGACCCGCAGTGGTTCTCCAAGATCGTCATCCAGGGCCTGATCGCCCTCATCCCCATCATCGGTTGGATCGCGCTCGTCGGCTGGCTCGTGCTCCTGATCGACAACTACCGCGTCGGGCGCCACGAGCTCCCGCCGCCCGGCTTCCATCTCGAGCGCGGCCTCGTGCTGTGGGTCGTCTACGTCGTCTACGCGATCGTGTTCTCCATCCCAGGCGACATCATCTCTGGCGCCGGCGTCCGGGGAGAGAGCGGTGGCCTGCAGGCTCTCGGCAACCTGATCGGCGTGGCCGCCAGCGTGCTGCTCGCCTTCCTGTTGCCCTCGGTCATCCTCCACACGTACCGCTCCGGTTTCAACGGCGGCTTCGACCTCAGCGGGATCTGGGAGATGGCGACCAGGAACACGACCAACACGATCATCGCCGGAGTCTTGATCTGGGTCGCCGGCGTCATCGGGATCGCCGGCATCGCCCTGTGCTGCGTCGGCTTCCTCTTCACCGCCCCTTACGGCGCCGCGATCGTGGCCGGAGTCGTGACGTGGTACGAACAGTTGACCGGCGGTGGCGCACCGGCTTCGCCACCGGCTCCCCTCGCCCCGCAACCGCCGACGACCCCGCCTCCGGCCGTCTCCTGACGAGGTTCTAGCCGGGCTCGTAGAGACGAGAAGGAGCGGAGCTGTGCGCTCCGCCCCTTCGAACACCCCTCTTCCGTGGGACGCGATCTACCAGATCATGGCGTCAGCTCTCGGTGTCCGTTGTCTCCGATTCGTCCGAGGAGCCGCCCGTCGAACCGCCGTTGGAGCCGCCACTGGTCGAGTGACCCGACACGCAGGCGCCGATTCCGCGGTGCCCGTGCAGGTCGCTCGTGCGGATCGCCGCCTTGCAGGCCTGAACCTTGGCCGGCTGGCCGCTGTTGCTGTGCTGCTCGCCGTTGGTGCGTGCGACGGAGCTCACGCACGCGCCGTGAACGCCGCCTGCCCCGTGAGGACAGTTCCTCGCCGCGGAAGCGACGGCGTCGCCATGCGAGTCGGAGTCGCCGCTCGTCGCCGCCTCGGTCATCGCGAGAGCGCCCGCGGTGCCGAGAGCGAGCGCCGCGGTCGCCCCCAGGATCGCCATACGCAACTTGAACATGAATCCCTCCTGAATCGATCTGCCGATGAACCCCGGACCTCTCAGTGAGAAGCAATAACGCCGGCCACCGGGCGATTAACCAAAGTCCGCCAGGAGAGCAGGATTTTTGACGTTTCGTCGTTAAACTCCCTGAAACGTCGCAGCAAGCCCGGAGGAATCCATGCCAGCACTACGTCGAATAAAGATCGTTGCAACGCTCCTGAACCTGGTCGGCGGATCGCCACGAGTGCGGTTGCTGCAGGACGGTCCAGGCTGCACGTGCGAAAGCTGCGTGCAAGCCTGGAGCCGGCAGCAGCCAACCAGAAGGACTGTCGCGAGCAAACCCCGGCGGCGCCTGCGCCTCGGCCTGTACTGACCCGAAGGCGCGGTCGCGCCTAGCCCGGCAGCGAGCTCAGCAGCGCGAGGTTGCTGAGCGACACGCAGGCGAGCCCGATCGTCACCGCCTGCACCGCGATCAGGGCGAGGCGGAACGTGAGGCGGGACAGCCGGTGGTCTTCGCGCACCTTCCGTGCCGCCGCCAGCAGCGCGGACGCCGCCCCGGCGACGATCATGACCTTGAAGGTCCACAAGAGCGCCACGCCGCCCACCTCGAGGAGGCGGCTGCTCAGCGGCATCATCTCGATCGCGCCCCGCGCGCGGTCGATCGCCGTGGTGAGGGTGTCGGTCGCCTGACTTCCCAGCAGCAGGCCGCTCCAGAGCATCGCCTGCCGGACCTCCACGAAGCTAAAACGCGTCTCCTCAGGCAGATGGCTAGCTCCCCACATAGATAAAAGGAGAGCGAGGCGCGTTCTCTGAGTGGAGGTGCCGACTGAGATGGACACCGGAACGCTGGTCATGATCCTTGTCGTTGCCCTGGTCGTCGTCGTCCTGCTGCTCTTGATTCGGACTGCGGTGGCGGGGCGCCGGGCTCGGCCCAGGCTTCAGCCGCTGGCGTCGGAATCGCGCGATCGCTACATCCAGGAGTGGGACCAGATCGAGCAGAAGTTCGTCGACTCGCCGGAACAGGCCGTGCGCGAGGCCGAGTCGCTCGTGCTTTCAGTGCTCCGCGAGCGCGGCCACCCGCTGACCGAGCGCGAGCTGCCGGCCGAAGTGCGTAACGCACACAAGCTCGGCTACTCGTCGAAGGACAGGACCGAGGGCATGCGCCAGGCGCTGCTCCACTACCGCGCCGTGATCGAGCGCATGGTGGGACCGGAGGACGAGGCGCGTCGCGAGCAGCGGCGGCGGGAGATGGCCTGAGGCGGGTCTACAGCGCCGGCGCGGTCACCCGCGGCCAGGCGTCGTTGACGGTCGCGAGGCGCGACGTGATCTCCGACGCGCCGGTGATGCTGTAGATGTAGGTGACGCCGGTGGGCGCCGGCTGCCCACCGAAGCACGTCGTGCACGCTTTTTCGCCGATGTACCAGACGAGGTCGTTGCTCAGGAAGCGAACGCCGGAGCGTCCGGGCGGCGTGGTGTTCGAGACGCCGTTTGCCTGCACGCTGTAGAAACCAACGCCGTCCACGCCTCCGGGGGCGCTGAACGTGTACGCGACCCAGCGGCCGTCCGGTGAGGCGCTCGGCCTGATCCAGGTCAGCGTGGTCATCGTCGAGACTCCGCTCGACGGATCCCAGCGTTTGATGGTGGCGGGTGCGCCTACGCGGAAGAAGAGCCGGCTCGGCACGGAGGCCCACACCGCCATCGTCGCCCCGCTGGTCGAGTAGACGAGGACGCCGTCGCTCGCGCGCCGGATCTGGTCGGGCGCGGTCTCGCCCGTGCCGCCGGTGTGGAAGGTCTGGAAATACGCGATGTACAGGCCGTCGGGCGAGAACCGCAGGTAGCTGTCGTCCGAAGTCGGGCTCACGCCGCGGCCAGGAGCCGCCGGCAGCGTGCTCAGAACACGGTTGCCCGACGGCCCGACCAGGTGCCAGGCGTTGGAGTCGAGGTAGGTCATGAGCTTGCCGTCGGGGCTGAAGGCGTACTGGCCGGAGTCGAAGCCCGAGGTGTAGGTCGCGACGACCGTGGCCGTGCCGGCGCCGAGGTCGGCCCTGACGATCTCGTTCGCGGCCGTCTCGTACGCGATGGTCGTGCCGCTGACGAACTGGGGCGAGGACGCTGCCCCGTCGACCGTGCAGAGGTTGCGCGCGTGCGCCGGATCCTGGATGTCGCGAACGACCACGGTCGGGTCGCCGACGACCGTGCCGATGACGAGGTTGTCGCCCGCGGGCACGGCGGCCGCGCAGTGCGCGAGCGAGGCGACCGATGTCGGGCTTGCCCCGCTGGTGGGCGCCGAGGAAGGCGCTGCGCTCGTCGTCGTGGCTGAAGGAGTGGAGCTCGAGTGCGCGGTGGGAGTCGAACCGCCGCAGGCCGCGAACGTCAGCCACAGGCCCAGCAGGGCCGCCCGCACGCGCACGCGGTAACAGTAGCGACCGAAACCTAGCCGAGCAGCGCGCTTAGCAACTCTCTCGTTCTTGTCGGCAGTTTGTCGCGGACGCGGTAGTGAATCCAAAGCCCCCGTTTGTCGGACTCGATCAGTCCCGCCTCTTTGAGCTTCGCCATGTGGTGCGAGATCGTCGGCTGGGTGAGGCCGAGAGCGGCGGTGAAGTCACAGACGCAGATGGGAGCGTCGGCCTTCCAAAGGGCGGCCAGCATCGCCAGCCGGGTGGGGTCGGCCAGGGATTTCATGAGCTCGGCGCGCTCCTCAGCCCACCCCAGGCTGACCGGTGGCAGCGCGCAGCACACGCCGCGCTCGCGGACCACGGGCAGCTCCTTGACAGCCATTGAAGACATGCTACAGTATCCATCGATAAACGTCGATGGATGCTAAGATCCGCGAATCGGTCAGGTCCCATTACGCCGGCGCCGCCCGGCGGCTCGCCGTCGTGCAGGATCCTTGCTGCGGCGGCTCCTACCAGGACGAAGAGCTGCGGCCGCTCGGGCTGACCGAGTCGGTCAGCCTCGGGTGCGGCAACCCGACGGCGCTGGCCGAGCTCCGGCCCGGCGAGATCGTGCTCGACCTTGGATCTGGTGGAGGGCTCGACGTGCTGCTCTCGGCGCGCCGGGTCTCGCCCGGGGGCCACGCGTTCGGCGTGGACATGACCGACGAGATGCTCGAGGTGGCCAACCGCAACCGGGACCGCGCGCGTGTCAAGAACGCCACCTTCTTGAAAGGCTCGATCGAGCACGTCCCGCTTCCGGACGGTTCGGTCGACGTCGTCATCTCCAACTGCGTCATCAACCTCGCCGAGGACAAGGGCGCGGTGATCCGCGAGGCCTACCGTGTGCTGCGGCCCGGCGGCAGGTTCGCGGTCGCCGACATGGTCGAGCTCGAGCCTCTCAGCCCCGAGCTGAAGCGCCGGCTCGACTCCTGGGCCGGCTGCATCTCGGGCACGATCCCGATCGACGAGTACCGGGAGGCGCTGGTCGCAGCGGGGTTCACCGAGGTGGAGTTCGACGTCCACTCCACGCAGTCGCTGCCCGAGGTGGGCAAGGTGGGCAGCGCTTACATACGCGCGATTCGGCCCAGCGCGATCCGGCGCGCGGCAGCATCGGTGCTTACGCCCTCGCGCTCGGCTCGGCGCAGGATCTCGTAGACCGCATCGCCGATCCCGGCGAGCCTGGCGTCGAGCTCGGCGCGTGTCCAGTGAAGGGCTTCGAGGCCGCCGCCATGCAGCACGCCGCCGGCGTTGATGACGAAGTCGGGCGCGTAGGCGATGCCGCGCTCCCGCAGGCGGTCGGCGTCGGCCGGCGTCTCGAGCTGGTTGTTGGCTCCGCCCGCGACCACGCGGCAGCGCAGTCCCGCTATGGATCCGGCGTTGAGAATCCCGCCGACCGCGCACGGCGCGAGCACGTCGCACTCGGTGGTCAACGCGGAGTCCGGAGCAACTGTCCGGATGCCCCTCTCTTCCAGGGCGGCCAGGCGGTCGTGGTCGACGTCGGTGGCGATCACGTTGGCGTCGGCGTCCATGAGCAGCTCGATGAGGTGGCCGCCGACCCCGCCGGCTCCCTGGACGACGACGGTGCGCCTGCTCAGGTCGTCACTGCCGAACGCGTAGCGGCACGCCGCGCGGATGCCGTGGAGGACGCCGACCGCGGTGTCGGGCGCCGTGTCGCCGGCCCCTCCCGCCGCCTCGGTC
>JBKPCW010000029.1:0-3283 GCA_046727555.1 Candidatus Dormiibacterota bacterium
CCGGCTGAGACCTGGAAGAAGTTCAACTTCACCACAACGCCAGGTTGGGCCTTCATGTTCGGGGCGGCCGGCGCCGCGGCTTTCTCCAACCGCGCAACCGGCTATCTGCCGTTGACTCGAGCGAGCGCGAAGAGGATCACCACTGTGCGTTGGGGGTTCCTTGGATTGATCCCTCTGGCGGTGCTGTTCTTCGCCGCGGGCGTGATCCTCGAGCCCTCGACGGTAGGCGATGAGACTAGAGGCACGATCGCGGGGATCCTGATCCTCCTCGGAATCGCAGCGCTTTTCGTCTCCCTGCTCGGCTTTCTGATTGGCCGGAGCTACTACGGGCCGACGGCGCGAATCAGCGAGCGTCGCGAGCTCCCCGAACCGCTGGTTGAGATACGCAACGTCCATCCCGCGTTCGTGGCGGCCGTGCAGCAGCACCAGCAGGCTCGAGCGGCCCAGTTCCAGCGTTAGCGCTGTCGGACCAATCGAAGTAAACTGACCCCGTGCCCACCTCCAAGCGATTAAACGTTGCTGTCGTCGGCGCGACCGGCATGGTCGGCAACGAGCTGCTGCGCGTGCTTTCGCAGCGCAGCTTTCCGATCGAGCGCGTCGTCGCGCTTGCCTCAGAGCGCTCGAGGGGCCTGACGGTTCCGTACAACGGCGGCACCCTCGAGGTCCAGGAGATCACCGAGTCGGCGTTCAAGGGCGTCGACGTCGCCCTGTTCGCCGCCGGCGGCGACATCGCGCTGATGTACGGGCCCGTCGCCGCCGAAACCGGCGCGCTGGTGATCGACAACAGCTCGGCCTGGCGGATGAAGGACAACGTGCCGCTGGTGGTCCCCGAGGTCAACGCCGAGGACATCCCCGCGAACGAAGGCATCATTGCCAACCCGAACTGCTGCGCCATCCCGCTGGCCGTGGTCCTGAACCCACTGCGCAAGAAGGCGGGCGTGGAGCGGGTCCTGGTGTCGACCTACCAGTCGGCATCCGGCGCCGGCCGCCAGCTCGTCGACGAGCTGGAGGAACAGACGAAGGCGATCGCCGAGGGCAAGGAACCGCCGGTCGCCGCGTACCCGTACCAGCTCGCGTACAACGTGGTCCCGGGCGGATGGCACCTCGAGGCCGACGGCTTCAACGAGGAGGAGGTCAAGATCGTCAACGAGACGCGCAAGATCCTCCACGACCCCGAGCTGCGCATCGTCGCGACCTGCGTACGCGTCCCCGTTCCCATCGGTCACGGCGAGTCGGTGTTCGTCGAGACGAAGGAGAAGGTCAGCGCCGACGAGGCGCGGACGCTGCTCGGCGAGGCACCGGGCGTCATCGTGCAGGACGACCCGCACGCGAAGCTCTACCCGACGCCGCACGGCGTCGCCGGCAAGGATGAGGTCTACGTGGGCCGCATCCGCGAGGATTCGTCGACGAAGCGAGGCCTGCTGCTGTGGATCGTCTCGGACAACCTGCGCAAAGGCGCCGCTCTCAACGCCGTGCAGATCGCCGAGCAAGCCATCGAGTTGGGAGCGCTTGGAGCTGTGAACGCATGAGCAAAGAGATCGGTCGGCTGCTGACGGCGATGGTCACCCCGTTCAAGGAGGACGGTGCGGTCGACTACAAGGCCGCGGGCGCGCTCGCGCAGATGCTGGTCGCCGACGGTTCCGACGGCGTCGTCGTGTCCGGCACGACAGGCGAGTCGCCGAGCCTGAGCGACGCGGAGAAGATCGAGCTGCTGCGCGCCGTGAAAGACGCGATCCCGGGTAAGGCTGTGGTCGCCGGCACCGGCAGCAACAACACGCACCACTCGGTCGAGCTCTCCGAGCTCGCCATGAAGGCGGGCGCCGACGCGCTGCTCGCGGTCGTGCCCTATTACAACAAACCGCCGCAGGAGGGCATGTACCAGCACTTCAAGGCGATCTCCGAGGTCGGCCCGACGATCATGTACAACATCCAGGGCCGGACCGCGGTGAACATGACCGCCGCGACCACGCTGCGCTGCGCCGAGCTGCCGGGGATCATCGGCGTCAAAGAGGCGAGCGGCGACCTGGACCAGATCGGCCTGGTGTGCGCGGGCAAGCCGGATCGCTTTCAGGTCTGGAGCGGCGACGACAGCTGGACGCTCCCCATCCTGGCGGTGGGCGGCTACGGCGTGATCTGCGTCGTCTCCCACATCTCCGGCCGCTCGATGAAAAAGCTCATCGACGCGTTCACCAGGGGTGACAACGAGATCGCCCAGGACATCCACCATGGGCTGCTGCCGGTGATCAAGGCGCTGATGACGACGGCGGCCAACCCGGTACCGATCAAATCCGTCCTCAACGAGATGGGCTTCCACGCCGGGCCGTTCCGGCTGCCCCTGGTTCCGCTCACCGACGACCAGCTGAAGTCAGTGATGAAGACGATCCGCGAGGCGGGCGAGTACATCACCTTCACGAAACCGGGAGTCAAAGTCGCTTAGCCCCGCCCCTGAGCTGCTCCGGGTCCACGACGCGATCCGCGCGTGCAGGATGTGTGCTCTCCACGCGACGCGCACTCAGGCCGTCCCCGGCGTCGGGCCGAGTCCGGCGAACATCATGATCGTCGGCGAAGCGCCCGGGTTCAACGAGGACCGGCAGGGCGAGCCCTTCGTCGGCGCGGCGGGCAAGCTGCTGGACACGCTGCTGGCGCGCATCGGGCTGAGCCGCGCGGACGTCTACATCACCAACGTCCTCAAGTGCCGGCCGCCAATGAACCGCGACCCGATGCCGAACGAGGTCGAATCGTGCGCACCGTATTTGAAGCAGCAGCTCGACCTGGTCAGGCCGAAGGTGGTGCTGATCCTCGGCCGGCACGCCCTCGAGCGGTTGATGCCGGGCCAGGGCTCGATCTCACGCATCCATGGGAGCCTGATCCGGCGTGGTGACGTCGCATACGTGCCCCTCTACCATCCGGCCGCCGCCCTGCACAACGGCTCGCTGGTGGCCGACCTCGAGCGCGACTTCGACGCGCTGAAGCGCTATCTCGATCAACTGCTCGCCCCGCCTCCGCCGCCTATACCCGTCGTCCCACCCAAGCCGGAGTCCGAGCAGCTGCGTCTGTTGTGACCCGGCTGCGGTACCTCCCGCTCGGCGGCCTGGGCGAGGTCGGGATCAACATGTGGGCGCTCGAGTGGCAGGACAAGGTCCTGGTCGTCGACGCGGGCCTCATGTTCCCCCAGGAGGACATGCCGGGCGTCGACCTGGTGCTTCCGGACATCTCCTACCTGCTGGAGCGGGATCTCGACATCGTCGGCGTCGTGTTGACCCACGGACACGAGGACCACATC
>JBKPCW010000030.1:0-13931 GCA_046727555.1 Candidatus Dormiibacterota bacterium
GTGGCCAGGCGCTGCCAGAGGGGCAGGGGTGGGTCGGGCAGCGCGGGCGGCTCCTCCTCGAGGACGAGCACGACGAACTCGGCCGGCTTGCCGAACGAGCGCCGGACGCTCGTCAGCAGCCACCACACCCAGCGGAACGGATACAGGAGCAACCCCGCGCCCTCTCGGGCGAAGTCTAGGACGCCTTCTCAGACGACCTTCGAGATCTCCAGGTGCTCGTCGATGGCCTCGCTGAGCCGCGCGCCTCCGTACTCGTGGCCGACGTGGTGGTGGTAAGGCACGCCCGTGAACAGGTGGTGCGACCGCGTCGGGACGTCGGCGCCATCCGCCCACTCCTTCCGCTGCAGCGCCATGTAGCCCTCCTCCTTGCTCTCCTTCAGGTCCTCGAGCAAGGTGGACATGCCGTGGCCGGCCGCGTGCTGCATCGCGAGCGTGATGAAGATGAAACCCACGCCGAGCAGCCCGAGCTCGTCCCAGGTGATCGGGTTCCTCTCGTTGAACCACTTGAAGGACGACGAGTAGTTGAACGCGAAGCGCGCCTTCGGGAAGCGCTTGCGGATCTCGGTGCAGAAGGTCTCGGTCGGGTGGCGCTCGGCGGTCGGAAACTCGCACCACAACAGGTCCGGGATCCCGCTGTCCAGGTAGCGCAGCCCCCGCTCGATGGCAAGGTCGAGACCACGCTTCGACTCTGGCGCGTCGGTTGCCGACACGCCGTCGGTGCGCGCGATGATGACGAAGTCCTTGTGGCCCAGGTCGTCGGCCACCGCCCGCATCATCTTGAGCTTGCCGACGAACTCGTCAGCGGAGATCAGGGCCTTGCCCGCGATGTGGCCACACCGCTTGGGCATGACCTGGTCCTCGAGATGCGCCGCCGCCACGCCCGCGTTGACGTAGAGCTCGGTCGTGCGCTGGACGTTGAAGAGGTTCCCGTAGCCGGCGTCCATGTCGACCACGACCGGTGGGATCTCGAGGTGAGTCGGGGCGACCTTCTTCTCGGGGTCGCCCATGGCCATCGTCAGCTGGAACTTGCGCAGCGCGCTGACCGTGCGTCGCGCGCCGTCGGCGATCTCGACCGAGGAGTAGAGGTCCATGTCGGTCGTGCCCAGGTGGCCGATGGCGAACGAGTAGCCGCTGAAGTAGACGGCGTCGAAGCCGTGGTACATGAGCAGCTGCGCGCCCATCGGGTCGTAGACGCCCGGAGCGAAGACGTAGGGCTTTTCGGCCAGCAGCCGGCGCAGGCGCTTGCTCGGCGGCTCATGCCGCGACGCGGGCACTCTGTAGCCCTCCGGAAGGAGAGGTGTCGAGACCAGATCCATGGAAGGCCTCCTAGTCGTTCTCGTGGTCGCAGTTGCAGGGCTCGGGGCACTCGCACTCGTGCGAGGACGGCTCGCGCTCCTGATCCTGCAATCGGATTTCCTTATCCATGTAGAAGAAACTATCAAGAGAGCCGATATACGTCCAATCAATTGTTGCGATCACGGCCATCGGCAAATTCGATGTGGAAACCGCGCCCGTCGCGCGTTTCTATCTGCCTTCGAGAAGCTCCAGGAACGCCGCCACGATGCCTTCCGGCCGGCCGGCGTCCCGGCGCCGGTAGGCGACGATCGTGTTCTGCATCGGCGGCGCGTCCTTCATCTTCACCGCGCGCAGCGTCTTGTTCGCCACCTCGCGGGCGACCGCCGTGCCCGGCAGCAGCGCGACCCCGAGCCCGCGCTCGACCATCTTCTTCGCCGCCTCGATCGAGTCCAGCTCCATCAGGCCGCGCAGCGTGACGCCGGCGGAGAGAAACGCTCCCTGCGTGATCTCGTAGTAGCTCGACGTGCGGTCGAACATGATCAGCTTCTGGCCCGCCACCTCGGACAGGGCCACTGACGTCCGCGCGGTGAACGGATGGTCCGGCGCGCAGACCAGGACCAGGTCTTCGGTGTGGAAGGGGCGCAGCTCGATGTCGGGATGGCGGATCGCGCGCCCTAGCCCGACCTGGACCTCGTCGCGCAGGACGAGCTCGATCACGTCCTCCGAGTGGCCCGTCCGCACCGACACCTCGACCCGTGGATGGGCGGCGACGAACCGCTCCAGCAGCTCGGGCAGGACGTAGGTGCTGACGGCCGGCGCGGCGGCGATCATCAGGTGTCCCGCAGAGGCGGTCATCACCTGCTCCAGCGCCTCGCGGCCATCGACCAGGGCTCGCAGCGCCCGCTCCGCGAATGGCACCCACGCCCGGCCGGCATCGGTCAGCCGCATGCCGTGCGGCGTGCGCAGGAAGAGGGGCGTGCCGAGCTCGCGCTCGAGACCCTGCAGGCGCGCGGTGAGCGTCGGCTGGGTGATGAACAGAGCCTCCGCGGCCCGGCTCACGCTGCCCCGGCGGGCGACCTCGAGGAACCCCTCGACCTGCACGAGCTGAATTCCGCTCGCCTTGCCGTTACGTGAATCGTCTATCGCCACGGCCGGACGCTACAAATTCTATCTATAGCGTCCCAGCAGTACACGCGCCGCGGCGATCGCCAGCGCCCACACCGGCGCCATGGTGATCGCGAACGGACGGATGGTGTCACTGGCCGAATGGGAGTCGCGGTCGAAGGCCAGGAACACCGCCACGGTCCCGTACAGGAGAAAGGCGAAGGCGACGCCGAGCCACAAGAGGGTCTTCCAGCTCATCTCGAACGGAATGGTAGAAGGCCGGCCCGGATTGTCTTGAACATGGCTGCTTTCTTCGGCTTTCACATGCCCAACTACACGTTTCCCGGGGTTGCCAATAACCGTCTCTTCGATCACCTCGTGAAGCAGGCGCGGGCGGCGGAGGCCGCCGGCTTCGACCTCGTCACCGTGATGGACCACTTCTATCAGATCCGCGGCGTCGGTCCCGAGACCGAGCCGATGCTCGAGGCCTACACCACGCTTGCCGCCCTGGCGGCGCAGACGACCAGGGTCAAGCTCGGGACGCTGGTCACGGGGGTGACGTACCGGAACCCAGCGCTGCTCGCCAAAGAGGTGACGACCCTCGACGTCATCTCCGGAGGCCGTGCGATCCTCGGCATCGGCGCCGCGTGGAACGAGGACGAGCACCGGGGGTACGGGTTCGAGTTCCCGCCCATCGGCAAGCGCATGGATCGCCTCGATGAGGCGGTGCAGATCGCGCGGCTCATGTTCACGCAGGAGCGGCCGTCGTTCGAAGGCACGTACTACCGCATCGAGCGCGTGCTCAACGTGCCCCGACCCATCCAGGAGGGTGGGCCGAAGATCCTGATCGGCGGGGGCGGCGAGAAGCGAACCCTGCGGATCCTGGCCAAGCACGGCGACATCGGCCACTGGTTCGGCGCGCCGCTGGAAGAGCTGAAGCGCAAAAAGGACGTCTTCGAGGAGCACTGCGCCGCGGTCGGCCGCAACCCGTCAGAGGTGATGATCCTCCTCGGTGTCGGCCTCGTCCTCGCCGAGAATGAAGGCCAGGCAAAGCGGATCATGGAGGCGCTGCCGCCCGAGCGGCGGGCGATGGTCCGTGTGGCGACGAAGATCGACCAGGCCGCGGAGCTCCTGGGGCCCTACCTCGACGCAGGGTTTGCCGGGTTCACCTTCAACAACCCGACGCTGCCGAACCCCGAGCGCATCGCCTTCGCGGGCGAGCTGATCAAGACGCTGCGCGGCTCGTCGGTCGCCGCCTAGAGCAGTAGTCAGTCCTTGTAGGTCTTCTCGCCGGCCCGCACCTCGACCCCGAGGTGGTTTTCCGGCGGGGCGAGCGGGCAAGCCCAGCGCGGGCTGTACGCGCACGAGGCGTTGTAGGCGTAGTTGAAGTCGATGACCACGTCCGGAGACCCGGCGCTGATCTCCAGGACGAGGCCGTCTGTGTCCTTCGCCGTATCGAAGAGGTAGCGCCCGCCGCCGTAGGTCTCGCGGCCCGACGTGCGGTCGCGGAACGGCACGAACAGCCCGCCCGCGTACTGCACCAGGCTCAGGACGGTGAGCGCGCACCGGGTGTCGCCGAGCTCGAAGACGAGCTTGCCGGCGCGGCGATAGCGAACCGCTCCGTCCTCGCCACCCGTGTCGATGACCAGCTCCGAGCCATCGCCTGGCTCGAGCCGGGCCTGGACCCGAAAGCCAGGGTCGGGGTCGAAGTAGTTCAGCCCCCGGAAGGAATCCCGCTCGTCGGGCTCGATCGGTGACTGCGGATGGGTGCGGAAAAGCTCGTCCCTGCCCTCGCGAAACCGACTCAGCGCGTCGGCGCCGGTGATCCGAAAGAGGTCGCCGACCCGGCGCCTCCAGTCGACGAGGTCGAGGTACCCCTGCGCCTCAGCGCCCGTCAACGGCCTGTTCGGTAGGGGTGAGGTGGTAGCTCGCCTGCGGCGGCAGGTTGGACAGCGCCTGGTGGACGTCGTCGTCGCTGGCGTCGTTGACGACCAGCGTGTAGCGCCGCGCGTGAGGCCCCAGGACCTCGGTGGCCGGCGCGGTGGTGCTCGCGACCGCGGCGGGCGCGGCAACGACCGCCCTGGGCGCCGGAGGTGCGGCCTGCTGGTGGGGCCGCGCGGCCGCGTCCGCCCGGAGCACTCGCCAGTGATAGACCGCGATGGCCACGGCGACGACGATCACGCCCAGGTACCTGCCGAAATCGAGGTTCGCGAGCGCGTCCAGGCGCGGGTTTGCGCTGAAGACCTGCTGCAGGACCGCGTTGACGATCCCCACTCCGCCGCCGAGCACCGCCAGCACGCTGCCCAGGAGGGCCGCCCAGACGTAGAGCTTGCGGCTGAGCGACTGCCGGTCCGCGGCCCAGGGCGAATCGCGCCAGTGCGCCACCCACACCGCCCCGCCGACGACCGTCAGTGTGAGCGCGAGGCTCACCGGGTCGCGCCAGTCACTCGCCTTCACGCCGATGAGCGGCGCCTCTGCCTGCTCGGCCAGGGTCGCGAGCAGGAGCGCGGCTCCGTAGCCCCATGTCGCGAGCGAGATCAGCGCCGCGAGGTTGGTGTAGAGGCGGCGGATCCCCGCCTGGCGGTCGGCCTCCTGGGTCGCCGCATCGCGCTGGAGCCGGCGGCGGATCAAGACCCAGGCGATGCCGTAGACGAGGAGCTGCGCGCCGGGCGCGGCGAGCGCACCCAGCACGTTGGTCGTGCTCACCCCTCCCGGGTTGGAGACTCCGAGCACTCGCGCCAGGACGTAGTAGAGGATCTGGCTCGCACCGACCAGAGCGATGGCGATGCTGATCGCGACCGCGATGAATCCCTCCACGGCGCGCAGGGTCGAATGGCGGTCTTCGGCAATGTGCTTGACCGCGATCAGGCGCGCGTGCACCGCCCAGAG
The DNA here is from genome assembly GCA_046727555.1 of Candidatus Dormiibacterota bacterium. GTDB lineage: Bacteria > Chloroflexota > Dormibacteria > Dormibacterales > Dormibacteraceae > 40CM-4-65-16. The sequence goes on from JBKPCW010000030.1 coordinate 5,290, forward strand.
CAGCAGACCGCCGAGCGCAAGGCCGGCCGGTCCGGCGAGAGACAGCGGCACGAAATCGCGCTCCCCGATTGTCACCTTCGTCCAGCCTGCCTGCAGCAGCGATGCGGTGCCGGCGAGCATCGTCAGCAGGCCGACGAGAAGCGCGATGTACATGTACCAGCGGCGGAGCGTCGAGGACGTGCCTTCCTCACCCACCGCCGCGCGGTCCCGCCAGGCGATGAAGAAGTGGAAGCCCCAGACGGCGGCGAAGACCGCGGCGCCCCACCCGATCTGCGCTGTCGACAGAGCGTTGGTAGGCAGGTTGTCGAGGTAGGGCTGGAGCAGCTGGACGAAGCCGGCGATCACCGCCACCATCGCCGCCAGCGACCCGACCAGGCACGCCCAGTAGAGATAGAGGCGGCGCAGCGCCGACGATCGCTCGTACGGGTCGCGCGACGCGAACCGCTGCGCGAACCAGAAGTGAACGCCCCAGACCGGTAGCGCGACGATGGTCATGGCTGCGAAGATCGCGAGCTGGCCGCGGCTGGTGTCGGCGCTTGGGTCGTTGAACGCGAACAGGAGGAGCGTGCCCCCGAGGAGGACGAGGCCGGCGGCGAGGACGACGAGCGCCGCCGCGCTCACGAGATAGAGGTACAGCCGCCTCAGGATCACGGCCGAAACCGTACTACCATGCGCGGGTGATCTCTCAGGAATTGCTGGAAATCCTCGCGTGTCCCAAGTGCCACACCAAGGTCGAGCTCAAGGAGCCCGACCACCTGCGCTGTCCGCGCTGCAAGGTGCTCTACCCGATCGTCGACGGCATCCCGGTCATGCTCATCGAAGAAGGCAAGCCGGAGTCAGAAGCGAAGAGCTAGCGTCGCGCCGTCACGCAGCACATTCGTATTTAGAAGTGTCCTTCGGTGAGGGATGCGCCTCCGCCTGGAGGATGTCGGGGTTGATCTCGTCGTCGGTCAGCGCGTAGGCCTGGTTGGGATCGCTCGCCGAGGTCGCAAAGACCATGCCGACCACGCGACCCTGCAGGTCGACGATGGGGCCGCCCGAGTTTCCCGGGCGCACCTTCGCCTGCAGGACGAAGATTTCCCGGGTCACGAAATTCTCGTTGTAGATGTCGCGCCCCTCGGCCGACACCGACCCGTCGACGACCGCCGGCACGATCTGCTCGGGTCCGCCGCCGGGATAGCCGATCACCGCTCCCTGGGTGCCGCGCTGCCCAGGACCGAAGGTGACGCCTGGCGATGTGAAGCCAGGCACGTAGAGAACCGCCACGTCGCGCTCGGGATCGAACAGCACCACCTCGGCGCGCACCGTTGAGCCGTCCGGCCGCGCGATCACGTGCGAGGTGGTGCCTGACACCACGTGCGCGTTGGTCACCACGTAGCCGTTGCCGACCGGGAACCCGCTTCCGGTGACGATCCCTCCGCAGCCCATGCTCGACACCTTGACCACCGTCTGCGCGGTGTTCTTGACCCCGGGAGTGTCCACGGAGGAGGGCACGGGCAGGGCGCCAGGCAATCCCGCGGGCTCGAGGCCGGCGAAGACCGGCGGGAACTGCACGCCGGCCAGCACCTGGGCGACGCTGGCAAGGAAGGGCGGCGGACGCGGCGCCAGCACGTCCAGGCCGCGCAGCACGGCCGAACGCTGGATCTGCTGCGCGATCTCGGGCACCGGCCCTCGCGAGAAGCTGAGACCCAGGAACCAGCACATGACCAGCACGGCGAAGCCGGACAGCGCGGCGCCCGCGACGGAGTCCGTCGACGTGTGGATGCCGGTGCGGAGGATCCGGCGCCGGATCGGTTCCCCCAACGCAAAACCGATGCTCGACCCGAGGCTGCCGCCGATGACGAGCACGAGGACAGCGCCCAGCGGCCGCGCGTTCGCGTTGTTGATCTGGAGGTAGTCGAGGACGGTCCTCGCCGACGCGGCGCCTAGTAGAACGCCGATCAAAAGCCCGAGGTACTGGGCGAGCGAGAGCCAGAAGCCGCGACGGTATCCGTTGGCGAGCCCGATGAGCGCCGCGAGCACGATCACGATGTCGATGAGGTTGATCACCGGTTCACCAGTGGTAACACCCTACCGGCTCAATCTGGCTCCGCGATAATTGAAGCCGTGATCCTTCTCGCCGGCGAATGGGTGCCCGCGTGGCTGTGGATGAGCGCGACCTTCCTCGTCGCGACGCTGGGTGTGGCCGGTCTCGGCTGGTGGGTGCTGCGTGGAGACGCGCGTAACCGCGCCGCCGAGAACGCCGTCGAGGGCGAGGCCGCCTCCGAGCATCACTAGCAGCCGGACCTGGCGCGAGTTCGCGGCCGCCGCGCCGGAGCTGGCGCGGGTCGCGGAGGAGCGGATCGACGCGACGGGAGTCCTGCTCCTCGGCACGATCCGCGTCGACGGCCGGCCCCGGATCAGCGCGTGTGAGCCCTACATCGTCGGTGACGAGCTGCTGCTCGGGATGATGTGGCGGTCGAAGAAGGCACTAGACCTGCTGCGCGACCCGCGCATCACCCTCGCGACGCCGCGCGCCGACCGCGAGGGCGCCGACGGTGACCTGAAGCTGTACGGCACGGTGACCGATGTCCAGGACCCGGAGCGGCGGCGGGGATACTCAGATGCCACGTGGGCTCGAATTCACTGGCGGCCGTCGGACCCGTACCACCTCTTCGCCGTCGCCATCGAGAGCGCCGGCTTCATCAGCTTCGGCTCCGATCGACGTCTCCTGCGCTGGTCACCCGAAGCAGGGCTCGAGGTCCTGCGGCACCCGGACGCGGCGAAGAAGGAAGGCTAGGCCGGGGCGGCTACGAGCGGAGGCTCCTCCTCCACGAGCTCGCCCGATTCGCGCAGGTCGCGCACCGGCATGAAGCTGCGCACGGGCGGCACCCTCTCGAAGTTGTAGGGCGGTGGTGGAGAGGTGGTCGCCCACTCGAGCGTGTTGCCCTGCCACGGGTCATTGCCCGCGATCTCGCCATGGTTCCAGCTGTGGATGGCGTTGATCAGGAAGAGCAGGATCGAGAACGCGATCAGGAAGGACGAGACGGTGATGATCATGTTCGTCAGAGCCCAGGCTTCGTTGGAGTAGGTCCAGATCCTGCGCGGCATGCCCTCGAGCCCGAGGGTGTGCATGATCAGGAACGTGCCGTTGAAGCCGATGAAGACGGTCCAGAAGTTCCATTCGCCCAGCGTCCTGTTCATCAGCCGGCCCGTGACCTTGGGGAACCAGTAGTAGATGCCTGCGAGGATGGCGAAGACGCTGCCGCCGAACAACACGTAGTGCAGGTGGGCGACCACGAAGTACGACTGGTGCAGTTGCGTGTCCACCGGCACTGACGCGAGGTACACGCCGGTGATGCCGCCGATCAGGAACGTGGCGAGGAAGCCGAAGACGAACTTGATCGGCACGGTGAAGTCGATCGAACCCCACCACATGGTCGCGATCCAGTTGAAGAACTTGATGCCGGTGGGGACCGCGATCAGCATCGTCATGAGCATGAAGAAGCCCTCGACGTACGTGTTCATGCCGACGGTGAACATGTGGTGCGCCCACACGGTCATCGAAAGGAACACGATGCCGAATAGCGCCGCGACCATGGTCATGTAGCCGAAGATCGGCTTGCGGGCGAAGACGGGGACGATCTCGGAGATCATGCCGAACGCCGGCAGGATCATCACGTAGACCTCGGGGTGGCCGAAAAACCAGAACAGGTGTTGATAGAGCACTGGTCGTCCGGCCGTCGTGAAGAACTGCGTTCCGATCTGCCGGTCGAACTCGAGCAGGATCATCGCGGCGGCGAGAGGTGCGCCCACGACGAGCAGGAGGATCGAGGTCGAGATCTGCGCCCACACGAAGAGGGGCAGCCGCGAGAAGCGCATCCCGGGCGCGCGCAGGGCGACGATCGTGGTGAGGAAGTTGGTCGAGGCCATGATCCCGCTGATCGCCCAGACGATGATGCTCAAGGCCCAGAAGTCGACGCCCAGGCTGTGGTTCTGGTAGGCCTGCTCGGTCAGCGGCGGGTAGCCCGTCCAGCCCGCGTCGAGCGAATGGCCCGTGAAGAAGCCGCAGTAGTAAAGGATGATCGACACCGGCACGAGCCAGAAGCCGAGCAGGTTGACGCGCGGGAAGGCCATGTCGCGCGCGCCGACCATGATCGGCACCATGTAGTTGGCGATCCCGGTGACGAAGATCGTGACGAAGAAGAAGATCATCGTCACTCCGTGCGCCGAGATGAGCTCGTTGTAGGTCTGCGCGTCGACGATCTGCAGGTTCGGCTGGGCGAGCTGCAGCCGGATGATGAGGGCAAAGATCCCGCCGATGATGAAGCTGATGAAGGCGGTGACCATGTACATGATCCCGATCAGCTTGTGGTCGGTGGTCGTCAGCCAGAGGCTGATCGGCTTGAAGAAGGTGTCGTCGTAGGCCTTGGGGCGCGGGAGAGCTGTGGTAGCCATCCGGTTCCTATCCTACTTAGACGGTGAGGCCGTGGGCGATGCGGAAGGCGTCCCCGCCGCCGCCTTCTGCTTGGCCAACCAGGCGTCGAAGTCGGGCTGGTCCATGGCCTGGACGATGATCTGCATGGAGGCGTGACCGGCGCCGCACAGCTCGGCGCACTCGCCGCGCCATTTGCCGGGCTTCTCGATCTTCAGCCACGAGAAGTTGTCGTAGCCGGGCACCGCGTCGGTCTTACCCGAGATCGCCGGCACCCACCAGGAGTGGATGACGTCGGTGCCGCGGAACTGGAGCTTGACCAGCGTGTGCGTGGGCACGACAAACGGCGGGACCTCCGCCGTGAGGCTGCCCTCCTGGTGGACGACGACCCCACCGCCGTAGTCGTAGGTCCAGCCGAACTGATGGCCGCTGACCACGACCAGCATCTGCTCGTTGCTGATGGGCTGGAAGTCGCGCTGCAGCTCGGCGAAGCTGTAGGCGGCGATCCCCAGCACGATGACGAGGGGAGCAAGCGTCCAGGCGATCTCCAGGCCGGTGTGGCCGTGGACCTGCGGCGGCACGTAGTCCGGCGGCTGCACCTTGCGCCGGTACCGAAGCGCGACCCACAGCAGCGACGCCTCGACGCCGATGAAGACGATGATGGCGACGATCGAGATCCCGACGTAGGTGTTGTAGATGTCGCGTCCGTTCGGCGAAACGGGGTCTGGAAAGATGGGGTGGATGCCGCCGACGTCACACGAGCTGAGGGCGACGGCCAGAGCGGCCAGGCCAAGCGGGCTGAAGAGCGCGCGGCCGCGTTTGGTCACAAACCGGAAGTATATCGGCGGCCGAAATCGCGACCGGCCGTGCCTTCTGACTCGACCGGATAAAATCCGAAACGATTGTGGCCGTGTCTCGAAAACCTCGATACGTCGACGTGTCCAATCCCAGCCTGTCGGTTGAATGTCCGAACTGCGGGCTGCAGACGCCGCGCTTCCTCGACCACTGCCGGAACGACGGCTACAAGCTGTGGCCCTCGAGCGAGATGGCCTCCGCGGCGTTCAAGGCCTGGCGCGACGCCGACCCCAGGCGGGCCGAGGCCTCGCGCTACGACATGGAGCTGCCGGCCGAGCCGGTGGACATGACCGTCGACTACGCGGCGCGAGCCCACCAGCTGGGCATTCACCTGTTTCCGAACAGCAACTACCCGTTCATCATCTGCGTCGGTGCGCTGTTCCTCGCCCTCGCGGCGATTCCCTTCGACGGCGCCGTGCGCCTCGGCCTGCTGATCGTCGGCGGCCTGATCTTTCTCTACGGCGTCGTCGGCTGGGTGCTGGTCGAGGACGTGCGCATGTTCCCGAGCGGAAGCCCGTCGACGGACGGTGAGGTGCACCACTGATGGCCGTCGCGAGCATGCAGCGCGAGCCGACCCCGCAGTACCCGGCGATCAAGCCCGGGATGATGGGCATGTACATCTTCCTGGCCTCCGAGGTGATGTTCTTCGGGAGCCTGTTCGCGACCTACTTCTATCTCTTCGGGTCGCATCCGACGTGGCCGCCGCCGCCGCCGTCGAGCACGCCGGAGTACTACGTGAGCTGGCTGGGCGTTCCCGCGATCAACACCGTGGTGCTGCTGTCCAGCGGCGTGACGTGCCACTTCGCCCTCGACGCCCTCGCGCACGACAACCGGCAGCGATTCTTCGTTTTGCAGATCACGACGATCGTCCTCGGCTTCGGGTTCGAGTTCGGCCAGCTGTACGAGTTCATCAACGCCTTCGGCCGCGGCCTGAACCTGACCGCCAACACGTTTGCGAGCGCCTTCTTCACCATGACCGGCTTCCATGGAGCCCACGTGCTCGGCGGGCTGATCCTGCTGATCCTGATCCTGTATCGCGCCTCGCGCGGCCAGTTCGACTCCCGCAACCACGTCGGCCCGGCCGCGGTTACCCTCTACTGGCACTTCGTCGACGTCGTCTGGGTATTCCTGTTCCTGATCCTGTACGTGGGGATTACCGCAGGGAGATGAAAGCTCTCGCGCTTGGCCTGGCCGCGGCGGCTTTGCTCGCCGGATGCGGCGGCAGCGGTCCAAGTCAGCCTTCGGGGTCGACGAAGCTGACCATGACCGAGTACAAGTTCGACCCCGCCAACATCACAGTGCCGCATGGAAAGGCCGTCTTCTTCCTCGTCAACTCGGGGCAAACGCAGCACGACATGGCGATCCGGGACAACACCGGCAATCGGCTCGGCGTCAGCGAGCTCGTGTCGCCTGGAGACTCTGTCACCTTCACCGTCAACAACATCGACGCGGGGACGTACACGATCTTCTGCAGCCAGCCGGGGCACGAGGGCCTGGGGATGAAGGGGACGCTGACCGTCACCTGAGGTTGAGGGCCGCGCCTACGCGTCCGGCCTCTATTTAGACGGTTTCGGCGATGGCGACGGGCTCGGGCCCGGCTTGAGACTCTTCAGCTCGATCGCGAAGATCAACGTGGCGTTGGGCGGGATGATCTGAGCGCCCGTCGTCTGGTCGGTTTGCCCCTGGGCGCCGTAAGCGAGCTCGGGAGGGATGATCAGCTTGCGCTCCCCGCCGACCTTCATCCCGAGCAAACCCTCGTCCCAGCCGCCGATGACCTGGCCCTGGCCGATCTGGAACGTGAAGGACGTGCGGCCTGGGGAACGGCTGGAGTCGAACTGCCGGCAGGTGGTCAGCCAGCCTGTGTACTGCACCTCGGCGTTCTCGCCGGTCTTGGCGGCGTCGCCTGTCCCGACCTTCAGGTCGATGATCTTGAGCCCGTCGGGGTAGGTCACGGCCTCGAGGCCGTTGCCGGCGTTGCAGTCGTCGGCGCCGGGCGAGACGCTGGGCCTCGCCGAAGGATTAGGGCTCTCGTTGGCGACCGGCGGGTTGCTGCCGTACGGGTCGCTGTAGCCGCACGCGCTCGCCGCCAGGGCGGTGAGGGCGACAAGTCCGAGGAGCGTCCGCCTCACGAAGCGGTGACGTCGAGCGCCGACATGGTGTCGCCGACCTTGATCTGGTCGATGACGTCCATGCCCGACGTGACCTCGCCGAAATGGTTGTAGACGCCGTTGGACGCGAGGAAAGGCGCGTCGCCCAGCGTGATGAAAAACTGCGAGCCGCTGACGCCGGCCGCGCTCGAAGCCATGCCGACCGTGCCGCGCGGCCACTTCGAGGGGTTGGTTTCGTTGGGCAGCTTGTAGGGCGGTCCGCCGGTGCCGTCGCCGGACGGATCGCCGCCCTGGACGACGAACCCCGGCACCACGCGGTGGAAGGTGAGGCCCCCATAGAAGCCGTTCTGGGCCAGGTAGACGACGTTGTTGACGGTCTGCGGCGCGACCTTGGGATCGACGAGCTGGATCACGAAGTCGCCGCGCGACGTGTGCACGGTGACGCTGTACTTCTTGCTCGGATCGATCACGGTCGGCGGGGGCGAGTTGCGGCTTTCCACGCGACGATCCACATTAGAGGATCGCGCGCCAGCGACGCCGCTACGCTGGTGGCGATGGCTGACGAAGACTTTCACCTCGGCGCGGAGGTGCATTCGAGCGATGGGCGGGAGATCGGCAAGCTCGTGCACCTGCTGGTCGGCCCGGAATACGGGCTGCGGGCGCTGGTGGTGAAGGAGAGCGCCTCCTTCTCGGGCCACCGGTTCTCGCCGGGTTCGTATCTGGTGAACGACGAGTTCGTCGTGCCCAAGGACGCGGCCCGATCCGTGACGCACGAGCGGGTGGAGCTGAGCCTGAGCGCCGGCGAAGTGCGGCTTCTGCCGCCGTACTTGAGCTATCGAGAGAGGGAGGAGTCGACGACCGAGGCCGCGACCGACGCGGCGGGTCCCCTGACCTCGTCGCCCGAGGTGCCGCGCTGGATCGAGCAGGTCGCGAACAAGGCGACTGATTCGCTCGAGATCGACGGTGGCGAAAACGTGATGCTCGGGCACAGCGGGAAGAAGCTGGGCACCGTGAAAGACGTGCTGTTCGACGAGGACCAGCTGGTGGGGGTGGTGCTGCGGCCGGAGGGGTTCTTCAAGGGCGAGGTGATCCTGCCGCGCCGGTTCCTTGACCGGAGCGACGACGCCGCACTCTTCGCGAACATCGAAGAGCAGGACCTGGAGAAGCTGACGCCCTTCAAGCCTTCCGACTGAGCATTGATCACCCCCGCTTTGCGCAAAGCGGGGCTATCAGCAGACCGGAATGCCTCCGCTTTGCGCAAAACG
>JBKPCW010000031.1:0-4129 GCA_046727555.1 Candidatus Dormiibacterota bacterium
GCCTTGCACCACGCTAGGCACCTGTCCCGCCGTACGTTCATCGGCTCGATGGCAGGCGTGGCCGGCGCCGCGCTGGGGGCGGGACTCTTGCCGGCGAACGTCCTGGCCGGCAAGCCGACATCGAACGCGACGCCGAAGCCCACCGCCAACACCGTCTTCGACACCTTCCACGTGACCTTCTTCGGACCCGGGATCGATCCCTCCTCGATCGGGGATTTCAACGGGTTCGTGGGCGTGGCCGATGTCCAGGGCACCGGCACGGCGACCAATCCCGGCGGGAGCAAAGAGACCCTGCTTTTCGACACGGACATGCGAATCATGAGCGGGGTGTACGTCGGAGTCGACGGAGCCGTCCACAAGGGCACCTTCGGCTTCGTTTGATTGGATCTCTACCGAGGTCAGTATGACTTCAACGCCTTTTCGACCCAGGTTCACGACTTCGACCCTGGCATCAACCCGTATCCCGGCGGCCTCTTCTGGACCGTGCCCACGGGCCCTCAGGACCAGGTGAACCTCGGAACGGGCACCGGCCGTCTGAGCGTGAACGACTTGGCGCTGCAGGATTTCTTCAACATCCCGAACGCGCTGTTTCGTTTCCAGGATCCAGTGTCGGTCGACGCCACATGCAGCTTCGACGTCCATTGGACCGGTCCGGTGACGAGTCGCGGCGGGGTCAGCACACCGGGATCCACCGGTGAGCTCGTCATGACCAGCGCGACGATGACGTGGTCGGCCAGCAATGCGGACGGCTTCAGCTTCGTTTCCGACCCGTCGGGGACGAGGAGCGTGTTCGCTCAGCTGGGCAGGATCAGCAACGGCGTCTTCGCCGAATAGTCAAACGGTGAGAGGGAGGTCGCGGTCCGCTGCGGCCTCCCTTTCCGACAGGCTTCTCGAGCGAGCTCGGAGGCGGCTGCGGCGACTGACCCCTGCGCAGGCGGCCGCCGAGGTCCGCGCCGGCGCGCTGCTCGTCGACATCCGGACGTCAGAGCAGCGGCGGCGGGATGGTGAGATTCCAGGCGCTTGCCCGATCGCGCGGACGGAGCTCGAATGGCGGCTCGATCCAACATCGCAGTGGCGTATCGAAGGCGCTTCAGACACTGAGACCCACGTGATCGTGATCTGCGCGGAGGGCTACTCGTCAAGCCTGGCGGCAGCCTCGCTCCTGGATCTCGGACTCGTCAACGCCACCGACGTGATCGGCGGTTTCGAAGCGTGGAAGGCGGCGGGCCTTTCTGTGTCCGACTAGAGCCCCGAAGACACCTTCCCCACGTCGGTCATGATCTCGGCCTTGCCCCGGATCTTGATCGCCGCCGTCAGCTCCGTGAACTGCGCCACCAGCACCTCGCCGGCGTCCAGCCGCTCCGAGTGGTGCGAGCGCGTGTCCTTGCCCCTGGTCAGGCCCATGATCACGACCCCGTCCTCCAGCGCCTTGACGACGATGTAGCGACCGCTAGCCTCTTCGTCCTCGGTCACCGTTCACACCCCTTCCATTGCCGTTGGACTGCGCTTTGGGCCGCACGGTCTCGAGCCGCGTCGCGGCGCCGCCGACGAGGTCGTCGATGTCGGCGATGAGCGCCGGACCGGCGAGGACATGATAACGATCGGCATTCACCACCACCTCGCGGCTCCCGACCACGACGTGGAGCACGACCTCGTCGGTGCCGGGGTGTCGGGCGAGGACCGATTCGAGGCGCTCCGCGAGCCCCGCGTCACCCGTGGGCAGTCGCACGTGGACCAGCTGCCGGCGAGCCACCGGCACGCACTCGGGGTCGTCCCAGAGCCATGCCATGTCGGCGACCACCGACGCGGTTTCCACCTCGCTCTCCAGCTCGGGCTCGACCGGTGAGCCGGCGCTGCCGTTCGCCCGCGTGCTGCCGGCACGCGCGTCCACCTTCCCCTGGACGACCACGACCTTGTCCGGCTCGAACAGGAGCCGCGTCTGCTCGAACACGCGCGGAAAGAGAACGACGTCGACCGAGCCCGTCAGGTCCTCGAGCGTTGCGTAGGCCATGATCTGGCCCTTGCGCGTCACCACGCGGCGCACCTCGCGCACCAGGCCGGCGACACGCACCTCGGTGTCCTGCAGCGCGCTGGTGACCTCGACCGCCTGCGTGTCCGAGAGCTTCGCGAGCTCGGCCGCGATCCGGCGCAGCGGGTGGTCGCTCAGGTAAAGGCCGAGCAGCTCTTTCTCGAGGCGCAGCTTCTCGTCCCCCGGCATGGGCGCGACGTCGATCGTGAGGCCGTAGTCGTCGGCCGCCGTCTCGGGCGAGCCGACCATGTCCAGGAGCGAGGTCTGTCCCGATTCGCGGTCCCTCCGAGCGCGCTCGGCGCGCGACACCGCGTGGTCAAGGGCGGCGATCAGCCGCGCCCGGTCGCCGAGAGAGTCGCACGCCCCCGACTGCACCAGGGCCTCGAGCACGCGCCGGTTCACGTCCTGGATCGCCGACGTACGCTCGCACAGGTCCTCGAGCGACTTGAAGGGACCGTCCCCGGCGCGCAAGCCGACGATGCTCTCGACCGCGTGCCGGCCGACGTTCTTGATCGCCGCCAGCCCGACCAGGATCCGGCCCTCACCCCGACCCTCTCCCGCTGACGCGGGAGAGGGAGCTTCGGTCATGGAAAAGTCGACGCCGGAGCGGTTGATGTCCGGCGCCAGCACGTCGATGCCGCGCAGCCGGCAGTCGACGATCGCGGTGGCCACGCGGTCGGCGCTGCCCTCCATGTGGATGAGCAGCGAGGTCATGTACTCCAGGGGATAGTTGGCCTTCAGGTACGCGGTCTGGTACGCGATGACGCCGTACGCGGCCGAGTGCGCGCGGTTGAAGCCGTACTCCGCGAACTTCGCGATGCCGTCGAAAAGCGCCTCCGCCGTCGTCTTGGGGATGCCGCGCTCGACGGTGCCGTCGATGAACTTCGTCCGCAGCTTCGCCATCTTGACCTTGTCCTTCTTGCCCATCGCGGCGCGGAGGATGTCGGCCTCGCTCATGGAGAAGCCGGCGAGCTCGCGGGCGGCCATCATGACCTGCTCCTGGTAGATCATCACGCCGTAGGTGTCGCGCAGGATCGGCTCCAGCCGCTCGTGCATGTATTCGATCGGCTCACGTCCCTGCTTGCGCGCCACGAACGCCGGGATGTTGACCATCGGCCCCGGACGGAACAGGGCGACGGCCGCGGCCACGTCCTCGAAGCTCTGCGGCCGCATGTCCATGAGCATCCGGCGCATGCCGGCGCCTTCGAGCTGGAACACGCCGTGCGTGTCGGCGCCGGAGATGAGCTCGTACGTCTTGCTGTCGTCGAAGGGGATCTTCTCGATGTCGATGTCGAGGCCGCGGCGCTGCTTGAGCAGGCGCAGGCACGTGGCGATGATGTCGAGGTTCTGCAGGCCCAGGAAGTCGATCTTCAGCAGCCCGATGTCGCCGACCGCCTTCATGTCGTACTGCGTGATCACGGCCTCTCGCCCGGGCCCGAACTGGAGCGGCGTGTAGCGCACCAGCGGCTCGGGCGCGATCACCACACCGGCGGCGTGCGTGCTGACGTTGCGTGACACGCCCTCGAGCGTCTTGGCCACGTCGACCAGGCGCTTCGCCTCCTCGCTCGACTCATACGCCTCGCGGAACTCGGAGACTTCCTTCAGCGTGTCCTCGAGCGTCTTGGAGCGGCCCTGCCAGACGGGCACAAGCTTTGCCAGGCGGTCGGTGTCGCGCAGCGGCACCTCGAGCACGCGACCGACGTCGCGGATCGCCGCCTTCGAGGCCATCGTCGTGAAGGTGATGATCTGGGCCACGCGGTCGGATCCGTACTTCTCCGAGACGTAGCGGATCACCTTCTCGCGTCCTTCGACCGAGAAGTCGCAGTCGATGTCAGGCATGGAGACGCGATCGATGTTCAGGAACCGCTCGAAGATCAGGCCGTGTTCGAGCGGGTCGAGGTTGGTGATGCCGAGTCTGTAGGAGACGAGGCTCCCGGCGGCGCTGCCGCGGCCGTGTCAGACCACGATGCCGTTCTGGCGCGCGAAGTTGTAGAAGTCCCAGACGATCAGGAAGTAGGACGCGTAGCCGGTGGCCTTGATGACGCCGAGCTCGTTCTCGGCCCGTTCCTGGACCGCCGCCGACGGCTTGCCGTAGCGCCA
>JBKPCW010000032.1:0-11566 GCA_046727555.1 Candidatus Dormiibacterota bacterium
CAGGCCACCGTGCGCGCAGCCGTGCGCCGCATCCGCGAGCCGGGCGTGCCTGACAACGCGCACCTGAACATGCTTCGGCACGTGATCGAGAAGCGACATCCCGCGGTGGGCATCCTTTCCATTCGCGAGGCCATCCGCGCCAACCAGCGCGTCCGGGACCTGGAGGCGATGGCGGTCGAGCTGCTGGCTCGCGACGAGTGGTCCTCGTATCCCCTCGGGTCGCGGCCTGCATTCGAAGCGTCGGCAAAAACAACCGCGACATCGGGCGCGAACTAGACCTCAGTACCGCAAAATAGCCGGCCGGTTTGATCTCGGCCGGACAGCTCATCTCCGAACGCGTGATGCTGAAGCGCGACCGCTTTTTCGCGGTGTCCGCGCGAGGCGGCTCGATCAGTCCCGGCGAGTTCCTGGGCGATGGCCTGTGGGACGGCGACACGCGAATCCTTTCCACGTTGCGGGTGCTGGTGAACGGAGTCGAGCCCCGGCCGGTTGGCTTCGTCACCGACGAGGGCTCGGCGACGTTCGAGTCGGAGGGCGGCGGCCTGCACGTGACACGAGTGCGCTTTGTTGAGTCGGGCCTCCACGAGCGGATCACGCTCGCCAACCAGGGCCCGTCGATCGTCGACGCGGTGCTCGAGATCGAGGTCGCCGCCGACTTCGCGGCGATGCTCGGCATCCGCGGCGCCGTGCCCGAGCTCGCGCACCCGGAGGCTGTGCCGGCGACGAAGACGGTCGACGGGGTCCGGTTCGACGCCGGCGGCCGCGCCGCGCGCGTGATCGCGTTTCCCGAGGGCCTGAAGCACCAGTTGCGGCTCCTGCCCAACGACGAGTTCTCACTTCGCCTCGACGTGGTGCCGGACGATGGACGGCCGGTCGTCGACTTCGTCTCCGGGCTCGAGGAGGCGAAGGCCGTCTACCCGGACTGGGCCGCGGACTGCATGTCGGTGCGCACCGACAACCCCGCCGTCAACGAGCTGCTGGAGCAGGCGGTCGCCGACATCCGGATGCTTTGCAACCGCTACCCGACCGGCATCTTGCCCACCGCGGGCCTGCCGTGGTTCGCGGTCCCGTTCGGGCGCGACACCCTGATCAGCTCGATCCTGCTCCTCCACGTCAACCCCGAGATCGCTCGCGGCGTGCTGCGCTTCCTCGCCGCGCACCAGGGCAAGAAGATCGACGAGGACAGCGAGGAGCAGCCCGGCAAGATCCTGCATGAGGTCCGCGAAGGCGAGGTCGTCGAGCGCGGGCTGTGGCCGCACATCCTCTACGGGACGGTCGACGCGACGGCGCTGTTCCTCTGTGCGCTGACCGAGACGGAGGACTGGACGCACGACCACGCGTTCGCCGAGGAGCTGTGGCCCGCGGCCGAGGCGGCGCTCGAGTGGTGCGTGAGGTACGGCGATTCCGACGGCGACGGCTACGTCGAATACTTCGGCGCTCGCGCTCGCAACCAGGGGTGGAAGGACTCCGACGACTCGCTCACCAACACGGACGGCACCGATACGTTGCGCCCGGCCGCGCTGTGCGAGGTGCAGGGCTACCTGCACCGAGGGCTGGTCGGCATGTCGCGTCGCAAGCCCGCGCTGCGCGCCCACGCCGCCGAGCTGAAGATGCGGTTCAACCACGACTTCTGGATGCCCGACGAGAGGTTCGTCGCCCAGGCCCTCGACGGCCATAAGCACCAGGTCCGCGCCGTCACGTCGAACCCGGGGCACTGCCTCTGGATGCGGATCCTCGACAAGACCAGGGCCGCGCACGTGGCGCGGCGCCTCGTGGCGCCGGACATGTTCTCCGGCTGGGGCGTTCGAACGCTCTCCGAGCGGGCGGTGAACTACGACCCCTGCAGCTACCACAACGGCTCGGTCTGGCCGTTCGACACGGCGCTCGCGGTGGCCGGCCTGCGCCAGTACGGCTACGCGATCGACTCGGAACGCGTGGCGCGCGCGCTGCTCGAGGCGTCCATGGAGTTCCCACTCCGGCGGCCACCGGAGCTGTTCTGCGGGGACGGCCGCGAGCCCGGCCAGCCGCCGAAGGAGTACTGGAACACCTGCACGCCTCAGCTGTGGTCGGCGGCCGCGATGTTCACCTGCGTCTCCGAGATCCTCGGTCTGGAGGCTAACCCGCGACGCAAGACCCTGCGCGTGGCGCCGATCGAGACCAGGCTGTGGAAGCGGATCGAGGTCAGCGGGCTGCACTTCGCCGGCCAGCGCGTCGACTTCGCCGTCGAAGGCACGACGGTCAAGGCGGGCCGCCTTCCCAACGGAGTCCGGATCAACTAGTTAGGCGGCGGTTCGCTGTACCGGGCCTGCTCGATGGCGCGCTCGTAGACGTTCAGGTAGCCCTCGGCCATGCGCGCCGGGCCAAACCGCTCGGCGGCCACCTCGGCGCACCTCTTGAGGTCGATCTGGTCGAGCCGGCGGTAGGCGTCGACCATCTGCTCCACGTCGGCGGCGAGGAAGCCCGTGACACCCTCCTCCACGAGCTCGGGCGCAGCGCCGTTCGGCGAGGCGATCACCGGCGTGCCGCTGACCATGGCCTCGACCATCGCCAGGCCGAACGGCTCCTGCCACTGGATCGGGAAGATCATCGCCTTCGCCCTGGCGAGGAGCTGCGCCTTCTCCTGGCCCTCGACGTTCTCGCGCCACGTCACCTGGCCGTTGAGGTTGGGCTCGATCTTCTTCCGGAAGTACCGCCTGGAGTCGGCGTCGACCTTGCCCGCGAGGACGAGCGGCACGTTGAGACGCCGGGCGACGTCGATGGCGATGTGCTGACCCTTGTCGGGCGTGATGCGCGCCAGGTCGACGAGGTAGTTCTCCTTCTGCGCGGGATCGGTGATCGGGGTGTACGCCCCGGGGTCGACGGCGTTGTATACAACCGCGCGCCATTCCACGCCGGCGACCATCGACTGCTGCGCGCGGCTGATGGCGACGAGGTTCACTCGCCGCGCCACCGCGCGCAGGAAGTCCCCCTCCGCCTCGCTGAGCGCGCCGTGTAGCGTCGCGACGACCGGAGCCTGGCACCCGGCGAGCGCGGCGACGAGGATGCCGGTCAGGCCCGAGTTGTCGTGGATGACGTCGAACGCCCGGCTGCGCACCGTCTCGTAGGCGCGATAGAGGAAGAGGTTGCTTCGGGGAATGTCGTCAAGAGAGCCGAGCTGGGGCGTCCAGGTCTCGGGCGCCAGCGCGAGCGCCTCGAAGGGACCGTTTGACCCCTCCCTGCCGATGACCGTGACCCGGTGGCCACGCCGGCTGAGCTCGCGCGCCAGGTTGAACGCCATGAGCTCGATCCCGCCGTAGCCGTGGGGCGGAACCGGGAACCAGGGGCTGACGATGAGCGCGATGCGGCGAGATTCCACACGGATAGAACGCGACTGCCGGCGCTCGCGGCCTACCCAGCTTGCTGAAGGCCGCGACTGCCGGCGTTCGCGGTGGTAAGCATCATGCGGACCTGCGCCACGACCGCGTCAGGATTGCCCAGCACGTCGGCGCTTGTAAACCGCAACAGCCGCATGCCGACACTGAGCAGCCGGTTCTGCCGGCGGTTGTCCTCGGCCAGCATCTCGCGGTGGATTCCTCCGTCGTATTCGATACCAAGTCGGCAATCCTCGTAGTAGAGGTCCGGCCTCCCCACGAAGCGGCCCCAGCGGTCATGGATCGGAACCTGGGCCTTTGGCCGGGGAAGTCCGCCGAGGACGAGGACCATCCGCAATCGCGACTCCATGGGCGACTCGGACGCGGGCTCGGCGAGGTCGATTACGCGCCTGAGATTGGCGATACCGCGCCTGCCGGAATGGCGCTCGGCCCAGTCAACCAACTGGTCAACCCGGATCCGGCGGTCGTGCAGCGCGGAATCCAGCACGACGACAGCTTCGATCAGGCGCAGGCTGCAACAGACCTCGCCCAGCGTCCGCACGATCGACGTGGCCGGCATTCCGCGGACATTGACCACGTCGCGCTTGCTTAGGGCCGAACGCCGGAGCGTCATGCCGGACCGGCCGGACACGCCCGCCTGCGCATCGACCGTCGCTTCGATCGGGTCGCAAGGTTCGACGTCAATCCCATGCAGCCAGGCGGCCGTCAAGCCGGAGAACGCCGAGCCAGCCGGCAGCCGGTGCCTTGCCGCTTGAAGGCGATGCATCGGCGTGTCCGGAAGCTGGTTCCAGACATATGTCTCGGGCCCAAGACGCTTCCAGCAGGCGGCGTCGAGGTGCCAGCGATCAAGTCCGGCACGCCTTGCATCCGCAAGCGTGAACGGACCCTTTCTCAGCTCGGATGGGATGTGTGATCGCCGCGGCATTGGTGCAGAGCATGTAGATCCTCCGGCTCTGAAACAACGCTGCCCGTTAAGGCGTCATCGATAGCCGCGAATGCCGGCAGCCGCGGTCTTCAATGAGCTGCGTAGGCCGCGAGCGCCGGCAGCCGCGGCACTAGTGGCCTGCTAGTCGGCGGCTATCTCCAGCCACGGCGGGACGCCGCGCACGATCTCGAGCCCGTCCGCCTCGGCGTCCACGTCGTGGCGCCCATCGGTCCGCCTCTCCACCACGAGCCTCATCTCGTGCCGTCCCAGGCGCAGCTTCCGCAGCTCCAGCCGCGAGCACCACGCCGGCAGCGCCGGATCGAGGTACACGCGCCGCTCCGGCACGTCCGGCTCCAGCCCCAGCAGGATCCGCACCATGTGCAGCACCGACCCCGCCGCCCACGCCTGCGGCACGTTCGCCATCCGGTACGGCACCGGCACGGCGATCTCGCTCTTCGGCAGGCCGGCGAAGAGCTCCGGCATCTGGATGTCCTCGAAGCACATCACCGCGCCCAGCAGGCCGTCGAGGATGGTCCACGCCTCCTCCACCATGCCGTAGCGGCGAAGTCCGGCCGCCGCGATCACGCTGTCGTGCGGCCACACCGACCCGCGCTGGTAGGAGTGCGGATCGTAGGAGGGATGGGCGTCCGACAGGACGCGAAGACCCCAACCGGAGAAGAGGTCCGGCCGCATCAGTCGCCGCCCCGCCGCCCGGCCGCGCTGCTCGTCGAGGATCCCCATCCACATGCAGTGGCCGGAGTTGGAGACGGCCGTGCGCCCGGCCCGCTTCGAACCGTCGAGTAGAAACGCCAGCTCGCCGACGTCCGGGAGCCAGAACGCCTCGATAAAACGCCGGCGCAGCTCGGCCGCCTCGCTGCGCAGCGCCGCCGCGCGCGTATGGTCGCCCCACGCCTCGAAAAGCGCCGCGACCTGCGACTTGGCGCCGTAGACGTAAGCCTGCATCTCCGAGGTCGCGATCGGCAGCTCCGGAAACGCTCCCTTCTCGTCGAGCACCCCGTCGTGGGCGTCGCGCCACCCCTGGTTGCGGTAGCCGCTCGGCGTGCGTGGCGCGTACTCCTGGAAGCCGTCGCCGTCGCGGTCCCCGTAGCGGTCCACCCACTCCAGGCAGCGCTCGGCCGTGTCGCGGAAGGCGGCCAGCGAGGATGCGTCACCGGTCCAGCGGAAGCTCTCAGCGAGGAGCAGCAGATATAAAGGTGTGGCGTCCGCGGTGCCGTAGTAGGGACGGTGCGGCACCAGGCCGAAGTGCGCCCACTCGCCGACGCGGAGCTCGTGCGGGATCTTGCCCGGCTCGGCGTCCCGTTCGGGATCGTCGACCTCTGACTGCCAGCGGGCAAGGTTCTCCAGGGTGCCCATGGCCACCGCCGGCTGGGCGACCATCGCCTGCACCGAGGCGATCAGCGAGTCGCGGCCAAACAGGGCCATGAACCACGGCAGCCCCGCGGCCGGCATCCAGCGATCCCCCGACGACTCCTGCTCGTGCAGACGCAGCGCGGCGAAGTCCTCGATCGCGCGTTCATAGGCGAACTGGAGCCGGATGTCGGCCGGCTCGACCTGGGACACGGAGCGCTGCCAGCTGCGCGCCAGATACAGCGGCTCCTCTTCGCCCGCCGCGAACGCGCACTTGTTGGCGACGGGCGGCAGCTCCTCGTCCGCGGTCAGGAGGTCGTACTGGAGGCAGAGCTTCCACTCCTGGCCGGGCACGAGGTCGACCGGGATCCGCAGCGCACCGTTCGCGTACGTGATGCCGCCCATCTGCGTGATCGCGCGGACGAGGCAGCGGCGCACGAAGTCCTGGTTCGCGTAGCGGGACTCGAGGCTGCCCGGCCCGACCCACCACGTGTTCAGGTCGGCACGACGCTGCCAGGACCTGTAGCGGACCTCGAACAGGTCGGCGAAGTCGCTCTCCAGCGCGACCTCCAGCAACGCCGTGACCGGCGCCCGCGCGTAAGTGTGCAGCGTCAGGTCTTCGTGCATCTGACGCAGGCTGATCAGACGGTCGAGGGTGAGCGCGACGCGCGCCTCGCGCATGTCGCCTCCCGGTCCCGCGATGCTGTCCGCGACCATGTGCCAGCGCGCGTGACGGAACGAGAGTCGCACCGACGCCACCGATTCCGGGCGCCGGCCGTTGAGTCGCAGCTCGTGGCGGGAGAGAAAGCGCGTGTCCGCCGAGTAGAGGCCGTACTCGCCCTCCGACCCGTGCGGGATCGATCCCTGCTGGTCGGTGACGAGAAACGTCGCGCCGTGGTTGATCTTCACCGACGGGTGAGGATGCACGGCGGTGATGAGCGTCCGCCACGGCGCCATTCCGCGCTCTTTCATCCGACGTGACCTACCTTAAGACGATCTGAAGGGTCGCTTGACTTTCAGGTCGGTACTAATCCACAGTATTCCGACCCGCGTACTTGGCCGTGGACACGGCCGCCGATTCAAGCGCTCAGCCGCTGGAGTGGAAATGGGGTGTTGTGGGTTCCATGGTCCCTGGATCCGTCCGAGCGGTTCCGTCACGTCCGGTGATGCCGGCTCCGCAATACGTAACTGAGAGGAAAGGGATGATGGGGAAGCTAGGTTCGCGCACGCTGAGCGCGCTCGTGGTCACTTTCGCGCTCGTCGTAGGGAGCGCGGGCCCGAGCTTCGCCCAGGCTCCCGCACCAGCGCGCGATGGCGACACGGCGGTCCTGGCGCCCGGCGCAGACATGGGTGACCAGAATGACGAGCTCGAATCGCAGCTGTTGCTGCGCGACCAGGCGTTCATCAGCGTCCGCCTCGCCGGTGACACGCCGCTGAGCGTCGACCAGGCGGTCGCCCTGCGCAAGGTGGCGGCCGACCAGGCAAGGCTGCTCAAGAACCCGCCGTCCGCGGGACCGGCCACGTTCGCCGGCGCGTGGAGCGCGCTCGGCCCGAACCCGATCGTCCAGGTCCAGCGCAGCAACAACGCCTTCGCCGCTCAGAGCGGGCGCATCGGCGCGCTCGCCATCCGCCAGAACGGTCAGCTCATCCTGGGCGCGGCCCAGGGCGGCATCTGGTTGTGGAACGCCGTCACCAAGACGTGGACGCCGAAGACCGACAACCTTCCGTCCACCGCCATCGGCGCGATCGCGGTGGCGCCGTCCAACGACTTGGTCGTCTACGCCGGCACCGGAGAGGGCGCGCTGTCCGGTGACAGCTACTTCGGTAACGGCATCCTCCGCTCGACCGATGGCGGCAACACGTGGAGCCACGTCTCGGGCGACTTCTTCTTCGGCGTCTCGACCTCCCGCCTGGCGGTCGACCCGAACGACCCCAACCACCTCTACGCCGCGATCCTCCGCGGCCGCGGCGGCGACCGCCGCACCTCGCCGCCGATCCACTCGACCTTCGGCATCTGGGAGTCGCATGACGGCGCGGCGACGTGGGCGCTCCGCATGGCGGCGCCGGCGGTGTCGCTGGGCGCGACCGACATCAGGCTCGACCCGCAGCACCCGTCGACCCTTTACGCCTCCTTCTGGAGCGACAGGAGCTACAAGAGCACCGACGGCGGCGCGACGTGGAACCCGATCATGAACGGGCTCCCGACCGACGCCAACTTCGCCGCCGGCCTGACCCGCTTCAACCTCGGCCTCTCGCACCCGGCGGGAGCGGCCAACGCCACTCTGTACACGGGCTTCGACTGGGTCGACACCGCGGGTCACCACCACGCGGCCCGGCTCTTCAAGTCCACCGACGACGGCGCGTCGTGGGCCGAGACCGGCCACGGCACCGGCATCGACAGCGTGGTCGACTACTGCGGCACGCAGTGCTTCTATGACAACGTCATCGAGACCGACCCCGCCAATCCCGACGTCGTCTACGCGGCGGGATCGTTCGGCTACAACCTGTCACCGCCCTCGGGCGGCATCTTCCGCTCGACCGACGGCGGCGCCACCTGGAAGAACCTCGGCTGGAACCTCCACCCGGACTTCCACGCCCTGGCCTTCGACCCGAACTACACCGCCAAGATCCTGATCGGCAACGACGGCGGCGTGTACTACAGCACCAGCCGCGGTGGGCGGAACAACAGCGGTGACGCGCTGAGCGCGGTCGACTGGCAGAACCTGAACGGCAGCGTCACAGCGGGCGGCACGGTCACGGGGCGGACGGGCCTGCAGATCGCCCAGTTCACCTCCGTCGCGGTGGTCCCGTCGATGCTCGTCACGCCGGGCGCGCAGAGCCTGCGCTACTGGGGCGGCACCCAGGACAACGGGACGCTCCGCAAGTCGGTCAACTCGGGCACCTGGTTCGACATGACGTCGGGCGACGGCGGCCAGGTCGTGGTCGACCAGACCGACACCGACAACTCGTGTGGGTTCGGGGCGTGCTTCGTCTATGGCACGTTCTTCGGCGTCTCTCTCTACCGCATCAGCGATGGCGGCGCCGGCTTCTTCACCCGCACGCCGATCCTCAAAGGCATCAACACCGGCGACCGGTCGGAGTTCTACATCCCGGTCGTGCTCAACCAGCTCAGCACCAACCAGCTCTTCACGGCCACCTACCGCCTGTACCGCACCGACAACGCCAAGGCCGCGGATCCGGGTGACGTTCAGTTCAAGACCATCAGCCCGGACCTCACCAGCGGATGCACCGGCGCGGCGCCCAACGGCGCACGCGGCTGCTTCATCTCGGCCATCGGGGTCGGCGGCGGCACCGCCGTCTACACGGGCTCTGACGACGGCCTCGTCTTCTTCAGCCCGAACGGGATGACGAGCGACAACCCGACCTGGGTCCGGGTCGACAACCACAGCAACGGCAACGGCGACAAGCACTCGCTGCCGAACCGGCCGGTCTCGTGGATCGCGGTCGACCGCAGCAACTACCGCGTCGCCTACGTCGCCTACAACGGCTTCAACGCGGCCACGCCGCACCAGCCGGGCCATGTCTTCAAGACGACCGACGCAGGGCAGAGCTGGACCGACATCAGCGGCAACCTGCTGGACTCGCCGGTCAACTCGCTGGCCATCGACGCGTCTTTCCCGAACACCCTGTACGCGGCCACTGACGTCGGCCCGATGGTCACCTACGACGGGGGCGCCCACTGGGGCGCGCTCGGCGCCGGCATCCCGGCGGTGGCCGTCGACCAGGTCGACCTCGACACCTACGACCGCGTCATCGGCGCGGGCACCCACGGCCGCGGGGCCTGGAGCCTGACCGACAACCAGAGCGCGCCGGGCCTCGTCATCTCCAAGCAGGATGCAGGCGCGCCCGTCGGTCCGGGCAGCAACCTCGACTACACGATCACGGTCCGCAACATCGGCAACGCGCCCGCCACCGGGGTGACGGTGACCGATCCGATCCCGGCCAACACGAGCTTCGTGTCCGCCGACAGCGGCGGGACGAACGCGGGCGGGGTGGCCCGCTGGACCGGCATCTCCATCCCGTCGGCCGGCAGTGTCTCCGTCCACCTGCGGGTGCGCATCGACCCGGGCCTCAAGGCGCAGGTGACGTCCATCGTGGACGACGGCTTCGCAGCGACGGCCGCGGGCGGCTTCTCGACCGCCGGGTCGCCGACGGTGACCCCGATCGCGCCGCCGTTTGCGGTGGCGGTCAGCCCGGCCGCCCAGACCGACGGCGCCCGTAGCGGCAGCAGCGTCAACTACAGGATCAGCGTGACCAACCTCGGCTTCACGACGGACAGCTACACCATGTCGTCGAGCGGCGGGACGTTCTCGGTCAACTTCCTCGACTCGACCTGCACGTCGGCGCTCACCACGACGCCCAGCCTCACCGCCGGGCAGACGGCCACCGTGTGCGTCAAGGTCGACGTGCCCGCGGGCACGGCCGACTCCACCACCAGCACGTCTACCGTCACGGCGACCTCGGTCGGGAGCCCGACCGTCAGTGCCTCCGCGTCCGTGAAGACCATCGCGGTCGCGGTCGACACCCTGGTCGTCGACGACGATTCCTTCAGCTCCAGCCCGGTGGACGTCCAGAAGTTCTACACCGACGCCCTGACCGCGGCCGGCAAGACGTTCCAGGTCTGGGACCTGGGCAGCGACAAGAACCTGCCGCTGAACTACCTCAAGTCGTTCAAGTACGTCGTCTGGTTCACCGGCAACAGCTACCCGTCTCCGATCGGCCCGTACGAGGCCAAGCTCAAGGCCTATCTCGACGCGGGCGGCAACCTGTTCCTCTCCGGCCAGGACCTGCTCGACCAGTCGGGAGGCACGACGGCGTTCGTCCATGACTACCTCCACGTGACCTGGGACGGCACGGAGGCCCAGAACGACAAGAAGACGCTCCACGTCACCGGTGTCGCTGGAACGCTTGCCGACGGCGTTGGCACCGTGCCCTACAGCAACGCCGTCCTCGGCAACGACTTCGAGGACGAGATCACGCCCAACGGGACGGCGCAGGCGATCTTCACCGACGACAGCAGCAAGCCGGACGCGCTGTCCTTCAGCGGCGGCTTCAAGATCGTGTTCCTTGCCTTCCCGTTCGAGGGCTACGGCACGGCCGCCCAGAGGACGGACCTGATCAACCGGATCTACACGTTTTTCGGGTAACCGGACGCCAGCAAAAGGGCCGGCCTTCGGGCCGGCCCTTTTCTTTTCTTAACCTAGTCCATGGGTACTGCCGCACGTGCGTGTGTTTAACCAATGTGCCGCCAGCCGAACAACCCATCGGAGCGCCGGTCCCCCAGGAGGAGCCGGCCCGCGTCCTGATCGTCGAGGACCACCGAGTCGTCGCGGAGGGCCTGGCCGCCCTCATCAACGACCAGGCCGACATGAAGGTGGTGGGGAGCGTTGGCGCCCTGGCCGAGGTGGTGACCGCCGCGGCGGAGCTCAATCCCGACGTGGTCCTGCTCGACTTCCGCCTGCCCGACGGCACAGGCCCGGACGCGGCAGCGGCCATCCGCGGCATCCGGCCGGCGGCCAAGATGATCTTCCTCACCCGCGAGGACACCGACGCCGCTCGGTTCGCCGCCGTGCAGTCGGGAGCCAGCGCGTTCCTGCACAAGTCGCGAGCGGCGGCGGAGGTCGTGGCCGCGATCCGGGACGTGGCCCGGGGCAAGATGCTGATCACGCCCCGGACGATCGCCACCCTGCTCGCCAAGCGGCGGGGCATCGAGGCGCAGCTGGAGCGGCTGACGCCGCGGGAGAAGGAGGTCCTGCGGCTGATGGGCGAGGGGTTGCCGAGCCGGGCCATCGCGGCCGACATGGGGATCAGCTACACGACGGTGCGGACGCACATCCGGAGCCTCGGGAACAAGCTCGCGGTCCACTCCAAGCTCGAGGCG
>JBKPCW010000033.1:0-9582 GCA_046727555.1 Candidatus Dormiibacterota bacterium
AAGCAGATGCGACTGTTCGGGGGCATGGTCAGCTTCGAGGTCGCCGACGAGGCCACCGCCTTTCGCGTCCTGGAGCGGCTCCAGATCTTCGCCCTGGCGGAGTCGCTCGGGGCGGTCGAGTCGCTGGCCGAGCACCCGGCGCGGATGACGCACGCCTCCATCCCGGCGGCCGAGCGCGCGCGGGCGGGGGTGGGGGACGGCCTGATCCGCCTGTCGGTGGGCGTGGAGGACGTGGCCGACCTGGTCGCGGACCTGGAGCAGGCGCTGGCCTAGCGGCGTCCCAGCACGGCGAGAACGACGCCCGAGATCAGGGCGACGATGATGAGCGCTCCACCGAGGTAGCCGAGGAGCGGCGAGTCGAAGGGCTTGCTGGCGACGAGGGTCACGGCCGGAGCGGACGGAGTCGGCGCGGGCGACGGGCTGGGCGACGGCGAGGGGCTGGGCGACGGCGAAGGCTGGGCGGCGACCGCGTAGGTCAGATACGCGATTCCCCGGCAGATCGTCCCGTTGATCTTCCAGTAGTAGCTGAGGCTATGGCTGCCGGCGGTGAGCGTCGACATGGCCAGCGTCTCGGTGCCGGCCTGCCCGCTCTGCGCCAGCGCGCCGTTGTAGGTCTTGCCGTCGATGGTGAAGTAGTGGGTCGAGAGCGCGCCCGGGCAGGAGGAGGTGAACGTGGCCGTGAAAGTCACTTCCTGGCCGACCACCGAGCTCGTGGGCGTGGCGCGGATCACAGTCGTGCTCGCCTCGACGGCGGTCAGCGAACCGACAAGGGCCGCCAGGCCGAGCATGAGGATGAGGGCCGCCTTGGTCATAGCGAGCGCGATTATGTCCGTTTGAACTCGAAAAGTTGCGCGTTCTAGTGGCATGGCGCGCATCGCGCTCGTCCACGACGTGGCCGGAGTGGCCGCCACGCAGGCCGAGATCCTGCGTGCCGCGGGCCACCGCGTCGATCACATCCGCATGCCGCAATTCGGGGCGGGGTGGAGCTGGCTCGCCAAGGCACTGACCCTTCCCATCCGCCTCCTGCTGTACCTCCCGGTCGTCGTGCGCCTTCGCCGAGGCAGGTACGACGTCATCCACATCCACTGGGTGCCGCGCGGAGTCGTTGGTCTTCTCGCCCGGCGGCCGTTTCTGATCCAGGCGCACGGCTCCGATCTGCACGTCGAGCTCCGCGCTCCGGGCGTCTTCCGGCTCAACCGCCGGGTGCTCGACAGCGCCGAGAGGATCTTCTACGTGACGCCGAACCTGGAGAGGTACGTGCGCCGGCACCAGGGCAAGCTGTGCTACCTGCCGAATCCGATCGCTGTTCCAGCCGCCACAAGGGCGCCCGCGCAGGTACGTTCGATCGTGATCTTCATGCGCCTCGACCCTGGCAAGGGCGTCCGTTTCGTCTTTCCTGCCGTCCGGCACCTGGCGGCGTCCATGGACGTCACCGCCCTTGCGTGGGGTCCGCTCACCGACGAGCTCATCAGGCGGTACGGCGACGTCGTCCGAGTCGTCCCTCCGGTCCCCCACGAAGGGGTCGGGCGGTTCCTCCAGCAGTTCGACCTGGTCGTCGGGCAGATGGAGCAAGGCGCACTGGGCCTTTCGGAGCTGGAGGCGATGGCCGCCGGACGCCCCCTGATCAGCGGCATCGACCGCGACCTGTACCGCGGCGACAAGCCTCCCGTGGTCTCCTCTTACAGCGCGGGCGAGCTCATCGAGCAGATCGAGCGGCTGAAGGATGACTCGCGGCGCCTGGAAAACCTATCCCGTGAGGGGCGGGCGTGGGTGCGCCGGAACCACGGATTCGAGCGGCACCTGCGGCTGCTCGAGACGGCTTACTTCGGGACGCCGGCCCGGGTCTCCGAGATGCCGATGGCGATGTAGGCCGCGCCGGCGCGCCTCACCGCGGCGCGATCGAGCGTCCCGCGACCGTCGAGGATGGCTCTCAGACCGTTGAACCGCCTCCAATCGAGGTCCTGGAACTCGCGGTGCCAGGCCTGGACCACGATCGCATCGACGCCCTGTGCGGCCAGGGTGTCGAGGTCGGTCACGACCTCGGCCTCGAGCGCGCGCAGCTCGTCAGGTTGGAACAGCGGGTCATGGAGCGCGACGTGGGCGCCCGCGCGGTGGAGGAGGGCGACGACCGGAAAGACGGTCGAGAAGGCGAGCTCCTTCACGTCCTCCCGATAGGCCGCGCCGAGCACCAGCACGCGACGCGAGTCAAGCCCGCCGAGGGCGGTCTCGAGCTGCCGGATGCCGACCTCGGCCATGCGGTCGTTGGTGATGCGGCCGTCGCGAACCAGGCTGAGCTCCCCGTTGGTGGCGTCGCCGAGCAGGAAGTGGGGGTAGACGGGGATGCAGTGGCCTCCGACGCCGAGGCTCGGCCTGTGAATGTGCGAGTAAGGCTGCGAGTTGGCGGCCCGGAACGCCTCGGCCACGTTGACGTCGCGGCTGGCGCCGTACAGGGCGAGCTGGTTGGCAAGCGCGATGTTGACGTCGCGATAGGTGGTCTCGGCCAGCTTTGCGAACTCGGCGGTCTCGGTGTTCTCGACCGCCCAGACCTCGGCGTCGAGGACCGAGCGATAGAACGCAACCGCGGCCTCGGTGCTTGCGGCGTCGATGCCGCCGACGATCTTGGGGTACTTGCGCAGATCTTCGAAGATCCGGCCGGCGTAGAGGCGCTCGGGGCTGAACGCGAGGTGAAAGTCCGCCCCGGCCTTCAGGCCCGACTCCTCTTCGAGCTTTGGCGCGAGCCGCGAGCGGGTGGTCCCGACGGGGAGCGTCGTCTCATAGATGACAAGCGCGCCGGGCTTGAGACCTTGTCCCACGGCCGCCGTCGCAGCGTCGAGATTGCGGTAGTCCGTCGTCCGCTCAGGCGCGACGAGCAGCGGCACGATCACGACGACCACGTCTGAGTCGCGCACCGCCGCGGTCGTGTCGGTGGTGGCGCGGAGCTTGTGCTCGCGCACCGCCGAGGCGACGGCCTCGTCCAGGCCCGCCTCTTCCTTGATGTGCGCCTTGCCGGCGTTGACCGATTCGACCACGTCGGCGAGCACGTCACAGCCAATGACGTGCATGCCTTTGCCGGCGAACTGCGCGGCCAGAGGCAGCCCGATCTTGCCCAGACCGACGACCGCGACGGATGTCACCGACGGGAGAGGATACCGCTCAGGCTGCTTTCGCCGATCTTCTCGCGGGCGCCGTGCGCTCGAGCGGCAGCGTGAGGTGCTTGCGCAGGGCGACCTGCTGCGCTCCGTAGAAGAGGCCGAGCGTGACCCACAGGTACGGCTCCTGCAGAAGGCGGCCTTCGAACTGGCTGTAGAGGAATATCGGGACCACCAGCGCGGCCGCGACGGTGGTCCACGTCGACCACTCGTCACGACGCCTGCGCGCCACCCACGCCTCGCGCGCCAGCTGGAGGAAGAACATCACCAGAAGGAGACCGCCGATCACGCCCTGCTCCGCCAGCACGGTGACGACCGAGGTGTGGGAGACGCTGTCCGTATACCCGGACGGCAGGAAGCGGCGGTAGGTCGTCAGCAGCGCGTGCTGGTAGCCGCCGTACCCGACGCCCATGAGCGGATGGTCGGTGAACATCTTCAAGCCCGCGGCGACGAGAAAGACCCGGTTGTCCTCCAGCGCCACGCCGCTCTCGATCGCGTTCGCGCTCGAGTCCGAGCGATGCGTCCCGGTGACGAGGCCGGTCACCGTCGCGGTCGCGTCAGCAGCGCGGTGCCGGGTGTCGGGGTTGAGGCCGGTCGACAGACCGAATGCGATGAGCGCCAGGGCTGCGATCGCCGCGGCGCGCCGCCGGTCAAACGCCAGCGGCACCATCAGCGCGACCATGAGGATGAAGAGCGCCAGTCCCGATCGCGAGTACGTCAGCGGCTGGACCACCGCGCACGCGACCGCGCTTGAACCGGTAAGCCATACCGGCGCCTCGGCGGCGGCGAAGAGAAGGACGGCCGCGCACGCGCCGAGCGTGAGGAATCGGGCGGTGATGTTGGGGTCCGCAAAAGTGATGTTGACCCGGTGGGCAACGGCCGGGTTCGGCGCCCAGATCTGTGTGTGCGCGAGGTAAAGCACGGCGCCCAGGACCGCGACGACGACCGCCGAGACCAGGAACGCGAGCCAGGCCCGGCGATGATCCTGGCGCGTAAGGACGAGGTTGGCGATCATCAGTCCGACCACCGGATAAAGCGCGACGTCGAGCAGCGTGTTGGTCGAACCAGGCGCCCTGGTCACAGCCCAGCTCCCGATCGAGAAGACAACCAGCGCGAGGAGGATCCACACCGAGGCGAACATCGGGATGCGTAGGGACCTCTGCCGGCGGACGAGCAGGTAGACGAACGCCACGAGCACGATCCCGATCACCAGGCGGCTCAGCTGCTGGGGCAGGAACTTGGCGGTGAACTCGAGGGGAAGCGTGAGCATGATCGCCGCCACGCCGTAGCTGGCGACGAGCTCGGCGGCCCGCGTGGTCGCGTTCGAATTGGGCGCGCTCAGTCCAACAGACCCCCCAGAATCACAACGTATGTCGCCCGGGAAATCGCAGTCGGAGGTGGCGCCCCAGCCACCTACGCTCGAGTCAGGGCAAACCGCCGGCGGGGGATTGGTCAGCTCGGCGAGCCTCACGCTCGGCACCCGCCTGGCGACGTTCGTCCTCTCCGTCGTCACCAATGTGGTCCTGGCGCGCGCGCTCGGGCCCGAGGGCAGGGGAGTCTACGCGGTGGCCGTGCTCATCCCTGGCCTCATCTCCCTGCTCCTCGGCTTCGGGATCACGCCCGCGAACGTGTACCACTACAGCAAGAGGCTGATCCCGGCCGAAGAGCTGATCGGCACCGCCACGGCATCGGCGATCGCTCTCGGTGCGGGCTTCTACATCGTCCTGCTCGGGTACGTACGGCTGTCCGGGTCATCGGACATCGTGGGCATCAAACCGACCTTCATGCTGGTCAGCTGCCTTGCGGTTCCCTTCCTGCTCGAGACGGCTGCGCTGCAGGGGCTCCTGATCGGAGCGCAGCGCTTTGTCCTCTACAACCTCACGTTTCTGACGCAATCGGTGGCGACCACTTTCGGGGTGATCCTCATCGTCATCGTCTTACGTGGGTCGACTATGGGAGCTGTGGTCGCGTGGACCGCGAGCACCGCGGTCGCGGCCGCCGTGGCCGTCACTTCCGCCAGAATGATCGGCCGCCTCTCGCTCCGCTGGCGGTGGGTGACGCTGCGGCGCCTTCTCGGGTTCGGTCTCGTGAGCTACATGAGCAGCCTCACGTCGTTCGTGAACCTGAGATTCGACGTGCTGCTCGTCAACCTCTTCGCAGGGGCGCGCCAGGTCGGGCTCTATTCGGTCGGGACGGCGCTCGCCGAGGTCGTCTGGTACGTCGCGAACGCGGCGGGCACCGTGCTTGCGCCGCGGGTCGCCGCCGCCGGACCCGAAGAGGCCGACCGCATCGCCGAGAGGGTCAGTCGCGTGGTGACCTTGCTCGCAGCCGTCGCCGCGCTGGTTCTGGGCTTCGTGGCGCCGTGGGTCGTCGTGCTGTTTTTCGGATCTGACTTCGCCGATAGCAAGTGGGCGGTCTGGCTCCTGATGCCGGGCATCGTGACCTTCTCGGTCGCCAGGGTGATGTCGATGTACCTGCTCGGTCGGAATCAGCTCAAGGTCGACCTGCTGGCGTCGTTCATAGGCTTCGTGGTGACGCTCGCCCTCGACCTCCTCCTCATCCCGCCTTTCGGGTTCCGCGGCGCCGCCGTGGCCTCGTCGGTCGCCTACACGTGCGCCATGGTGGTTGACATTCTGTGGGTGACGCGGCGCTCCACGATCACTCTGCAGGGATTGCTTCTCGTTCGAGGCACTGATGTCTCGATGCTCGTGCGGCGCGTCGCAGAGCTGGCCCGGCGACGCTAGCGGCCGCGCCGGCCCACCAGCGTGCCGAACGTGCTGAACAGGATCTGCAGGTCAAGGCGCAGCGAGCGGTTCTTGATGTAGTACAGGTCGTACTCGAGCTTCCGGGTGTTCTCGGGCACCGTGCTCGCGTAACCGCCCTTGATCTGTGCCCATCCGGTGAGACCCGGCCGCGCCAGGACTCGGGATCGGAAGTGTGGGATCAGGGCTTCGAGGTTGCTCACGAACTCAGGCCGCTCCGGTCGCGGGCCGATGAAGCTCATCTCGCCGCGGACGATGTTCAGAAGCTGCGGAAACTCATCCAGGCGGACCGCACGCAGCACGCGGCCGACGCGGGTCACGCGTGGATCCGACGGGGCGGCAAATTGGGGTCCGCGGGCTTCGGCGTCGGCCGACATCGTGCGCAGCTTGACCAGGTCGAACTCGCGACCGCCCTGACCGACGCGACGCTGGGTAAGAAGCACGGGCCCCGGCGAGTCGAGCTTGATCAAGAGCGTGAGCAGCGGCAGCAGGACGAGGAAGGGAATCCCCAGGGTGCCGGCGAGCACCAGGTCGGAGATGCGCCGGGCGGCGGAATAAGGCCGGCGCCAGACGTCGCTGTCGGGAAGCCCCAGATACCAGTGCGCGTCGATCGATTCGATCGGCACCCGTCCCATGTATCGCTCGACCAGGTCTCCGGCCGCGACCAGGCGGACGTTGTGCGTGAGGCATTCCTCGACCAGCCCAGGGACCAGCCGCAGCTCGTTGTTCGTGACGACGACTTCCTCCGCGCCCGTCTTCTCGAGCAGTGCACGCAGTTGGTCGACCAGGTCGGAGCCGTCGCCTTCGGCCTCAGCTCGGATCAGTCTGTCGACGACGTGGTACTCGAACCGCGCCGCGTGCAGCGCTGCCGTGACCTCGGGGCTCGGTTCCGCGTCCGTGAGCAGGACGACCCGCGTCGCAAGCGATTCGTGAAGAAGCAGTCGGGCGGCGGTGATGCGGCAGAGGATCAGCAGCACTGCGGCCAGGCCGAGGGCGACTGCGATCACGGACCTCGTCAGGACGTAGGGGTGCACGAAGAAGACAAGGACGCTCAGCAGCGCCGCGACCGGCAGGGCTTTGAGCACCGCGATCCCGCTCTCGTTGCGGTCGCTTGGGATCTGAAACGCGTAGCCGTCGGCCATCAGCAGGCCGACGACCCAGAAGGCGCCGATGATCAGTGGCTCGTAGAACTCCAGCTCGCGCAGGTGAGGGTGCTTGAGAAAGACAAAGGCGAGGTAGCAGGCAAACGCGCCGATGAGAAAATCAACCACCGCGAGCACCACCCTGCGCTCACGGATGCTCAACGCAAAACGGTGCGCGGGCGCCGCCGCCGAGGTCAGGCCGATGCTCGGGGAGGCGTCGTCCGCGTGCGCGAGCTCATACGCCTTCACCGCTTAGAACCTGATCGTACCGGCGAGACCCCGGAGCGTCAAACTCCCCAACCGCCTTTTCCGTCGCTCGGGCGTTTTTCTCAGTAGGCTTTGCGCACCATCAGCGATTCGATCTCAATTCGGCAGCGAATACTGCGCCTGGTCAGAGTGCCGGTGCGGTCCGGCCCGACGTTTGCAGCCGAGGTCCTCGCCGTCTGGCTGATCCTCCAGGTGGTGAGCGCGAGCGGCTACGGCACCGACAACGTGTGGCCGTGGCGGCCGTGGTATCCCGCGACTCTGCTGCTCATCGTCACTTTGGCCATGGGCGCTGGAGAGGCGCGGTTTCACCTCTATCGCCGCGTGTGGTCCGTCGCGAGCGTGAACGACGCCTTCGCGGTCGGGCTCGCGGTCATCGAGGCGACGCTTCTGATCACCCTGATCAACCTCTTGTTCCCGGACGGCTACAGGCCGGTTCGGGTCCTGGCCCCAATTCTCGCGGCGCCCGCATCGGTGATCGTGGTCGGGCTGATCCGGCTGACGCCGCGACTGCGGCTTTCGCGCCGCGTAAGCACCAACCGCCTCCTCGTCGTGGTTCCCGACGCCGGCAGCTACGGGACGGTTAAGGCGCTCATCCAGCAGCCGAACCCGGAGTGGACGCTGGTGGGAGTGGTCACAGTGAAAGGACACGAGGACGTCGGCCAGACGCTGATGGGCGTTCCCGTCCTGGGCGCGGCCGCCAACCTCCAGCGGTGGATCAAAGACTCAGACGCGCACGGGGTCGCCTTCGTCCAGAGCCCCTCACTCGACCGCGTGCAGGCGCGCGCGCTCTATCACGAATGCCTCGTCGCCCAGCTGCCCGTGTTCATCGTCCCGGGCGCGTCCGACTGGTTCCCACAGCTTGCCGGGTCGCAGCTGCGCCAGCTGTCGGCGGACGACCTGGTGGGCCGCGACGAGCGCGAGATCGACCTCGAGATGTCCGCCGCCAAGGTCCGGAACAGGACCGTGCTGGTCACGGGCGCAGCCGGCTCGATCGGTTCTGAGCTGTGCCGGCTGCTGGCGAAGCTCCACCCGCGTCGCCTCGTCCTGCTGGACAACAACGAGAGCGGCCTCTTCGACCTGGCGGAGGAGCTGAGGATTGACCCCGCACTGGACATGCGCGAGGCGATGGTGTCGATCCGGGACAACGAGCGCCTGCTCCAGGTTTTCGCCGACGAGAGACCGGACATCGTCTTCCATGCCGCCGCCTACAAGCACGTACCGATGCTCGAAGCACATCCCCTCGAAGCTGTCACGACCAACGTCGTGGGAACCATGAACACGCTGCGCTGCGCAGACGCGTCCAGGGTCGAGAGCTTCATTCTCATCTCGACCGACAAAGCCACGTCGAGCCATTCGGTGATGGGTTGCACCAAACGGGTGTGTGAGCAGCTTGTCCTTGCGCACACGGGGCCCATGAAGTGCTGGGCGGTCCGTTTCGGCAACGTCGTCGGAAGCAGGGGGAGTGTGGTGCCCCTGTTCGAGCGCCAGATCGAGCACGGCGGCCCGGTCACGATCACGCACCGCGACGTCTCGCGATACATGATGACCATCCGTGAGGCGGCGTCCCTCGTGTTGAGCTCGCTTGCGATCAGCCAGCCCAGCCACCTCTACATGCTCGACATGGGAGAGCCGATCAACATCTACGACCTCGCCAACGACCTAATTCGTGCCCGCGGGCTGCGGCCGGAGACCGACATCAAGATCGTGGTGACCGGGCTGCGGCAGGGCGAGCGCATGACCGAGGAGCTGCTCGCTCCGGACGAAGGTTGGCGTCCGACGGAGCACCCTTCGATCCGGGAGGTCGTCTCGCCGGCGAACGCGAAAGAGGAAGACCTGGCCTGGGTCGTCGCCCGCATGGACCGGCTGGCGCAGGAGGGCCGCACCGAT
The DNA here is from genome assembly GCA_046727555.1 of Candidatus Dormiibacterota bacterium. GTDB lineage: Bacteria > Chloroflexota > Dormibacteria > Dormibacterales > Dormibacteraceae > 40CM-4-65-16. Next base: position 9,208 of record JBKPCW010000033.1, read on the forward strand.
GAGCTCGTGCGGGTGCTGAAGAACGCTGCGCTCGGCCACCCGGTCGCCGAGGAAGAGCCGGACGTGTCACGCGCTGGCGCGCCGGATCAGGTCGAGGTCCCTCCGCACCTGGCCGAATGACCGAGGCCGAGGCCTTCATTCATCCGACGGCTGACGTCTCCCCTGACGCGAGGATCGGCGACGGGACGAAGATCTGGCACCACGCGCAGGTGCGCGAGGGGGCTGTGATCGGCAAGGGCTGCGTCATCGGCAAGGGCGTCTATGTCGACAGGGAAGTACACATCGGCGATTTCTGCAAGCTGCAGAACGGAGTTTTCGTCTACCACGGCTTCAGCGTCGAGGACGGCGTCTTCCTCGGCCCCGGCGCGATGCTGT
>JBKPCW010000034.1:0-8276 GCA_046727555.1 Candidatus Dormiibacterota bacterium
CGCGATCTTGCGCAGGTCCTCGTCGGTGACCTCTTTCTTCGTGTCGGCCAGCTGGAGGAACCGCTGCCACGCGGCGTCGTCGCCGCCCTCGGCGAGCTTGATGCCGAGCCGGTTCAGCCGGTGGTGGAACGCGTGGCGGCCTGATCGCGCGGTCAGCACGATCTTCGAGTCGGCGAGCCCGACGTCCTCCGGCTTCATGATCTCGTAGTTCAGGCGGTCCTTCAGGACGCCGTCCTGATGGATCCCGGACGCGTGCGCGAATGCGTTCGCGCCGACCACGGCCTTGTTCGGCTGCACCGGCGTGCCGGTGAGCTCGGAGACCAGGCGCGACGTGCGCGTGATCTCGGTCGTGTCGATGCCGCACTCGAGGCCCACCTTCGCCTGCCGGACCTTGAGCAGCATCACGATCTCTTCCAGCGACGTGTTGCCGGCGCGCTCGCCGATGCCGTTGATCGTGCACTCGACGCGGCGGGCACCAGCCGACAGAGCGGCCAGCGTGTTCGCGACCGCGAGCCCGAGGTCGTTGTGGCAGTGGATGGAGAACATCGCCTTCTCGCTGCCGCGCGCCTCGGTGATGACCCGACGCACGAGCTCGCCAAACTCGTACGGCAGGCAGTAGCCCGTCGTGTCCGGGATGTTGATCACGGTCGCACCCGCCGCGATCATCGTCTCGACCGTCTCGATCAGGTATTCCGGGTCGGCGCGCCCCGCGTCCTCGGGCGAGTACTCGACCTTGTCGCACAGGAAGCGTGCGTACTCGACCATCTCCGCGCCCTTCTTCAGCACCTGCTCGCGCGTCATGCCGAGCTTGCGCTGGATGTGCACGTCGGATACGGACAGCACGATGTGGATCTGCGGGTCTTCGGCGTCCTTGATCGCGCCCCAGACCGCGTCGATGTCGTCGCGCACCGCGCGCGCGAGCGCCGTCACCGTCGCGCCGCGAATCTCGCGGGCGATGCGGCGGCAGGCCTCGAAGTCGCCGGGCGACGAGATCGGGAACCCGGCCTCGATGACGTCGACCCCCAGCTTCTCGAGCTGGCGGGCGATGCGGAGCTTGGAGTTCGCGTCGAGGTGAAATCCCGGCGACTGCTCGCCGTCCCGCAGGGTCGTGTCGAAGATGAATACGCGGTCCGGGTTTGAATCTCTCATTTCTCCACAGGCTCCAACCACGTCATCATCGAGCGCAGCTCGCGCCCGATCTGCTCGATCTGGTGATCCGCGTCTTTCTTTCGCATGGCCATGAACTGCTCACGGCCGTTGGAGTTCTCGTCGAGCCAGCGCTCGGCGAAGCTGCCGTCCTGGATCTCGGCCAGGACCTGTCGCATCGACTGCCGCACGTGGTCGTCGATCACGCGCGGCCCGGACACGTAGTCGCCGAACTCCGCGGTGTCCGAGACCGAGTAGCGCATGAATCCGAGACCGCCGCGGTACATGAGGTCGACGATCAGCTTCAGCTCGTGCAGGACCTCGAAGTACGCAAGCTCCGGCTGGTAGCCGGCCTCGACGAGGGTCTCGAAGCCGGTCTTGACGAGGTTCGCGACGCCGCCACACAGCACCGCCTGCTCGCCGAAGAGGTCGGTCTCGGTCTCTTCCTTGAAGGTCGTCTCCAGGATGCCGGCGCGGCCCGCGCCGAGCGAGCGGGCGTAGGCCAGCGTGCGCGGCCAGGCCTTGCCGGTCGCGTCCTGGTGGACGGCGATCAGCGCGGGCACGCCCTGGCCGTTGACGTAGGTGCTGCGGACCAGGTGTCCCGGTCCCTTGGGCGCGATCATCGCCACGTCGATGTCCTGGTTGGGCTTGATCTGCGCGAAGTGGATCGCGAAGCCGTGGGCGAACAGCAGCAGCGAGCGCGGCTGGAGGTGCTGCTCGATCGACTCTCGAAAGAGCTTGCCCTGGCCGGCGTCCGGGGTGAGGACCATGACCACCGTCGCTTCGGAAACCGCCTCGGGCACGGGCACCGCGCGCAGGCCGTCCTGCTCGACGCGCTCGATCGACTTGCTGCCCGGATAGAGGCCGACGCGGACGTCCTCGCCCGAATCACGGAGGTTGAGCGCGTGGGCCCGGCCCTGGCTGCCGTAGCCGATGACCGCGACGGGCTCGCCGAGCTCCGGTGGGCAGTCGGCCTCGTAGTGGATCCTCATGGCGTTCTCCTCATCACGACGGGGCCGGAGCGGGCCACGTCGACGATTCCGTGCCGGTGCAGCTCGTCGACGAATTCGCGCACCTCGGTGTAGTCCCCGGAAAACTCGACGGTGGTGCCGTCGTTCGCGGTCGAGAGGACCTTGGCGCCCCGCCGCAGCAGATCGCCGAGCTCTGACGCGGTGACCTTTGCGACCACGAGCTCGCGGCTGTGCACCTCGTCGCTGGTGACGTCCTCGACCTCGATCACCTCGACGAGGCGCTCCAGCTGCTTGCGCACCTGGTCGGCCTCGGCGTGGCCGTGGTCGACCTGCAGCGTGAGGCGGAAGCGGCCGGGCTGCCGGCTCGGTCCGACCGAGATGCCGCGGACGTGGAAGCCGCGGCGCCGGATCGCGCCCGAGACTTTGGTCAGGGTGTTCGGCGCGTCCTCGACCTCGACCGAGAGGATGCGGATCTTGTCGCTCATTGGTCGGGGGACTCCCAGAACTCGTTCAGCGACTTGCCGAGGGGAACGATCGGGTAGACGTTGGCCTCGGGGTCGATCCGGAAGTCGATCAAGAACGGGCCTTTCGTGCGCTCGGCGGCGTCGAACGCGGGCGCGATGTCCTCGAAGCGCTCGACCCGGCGCGCGGGCATGCCGTACGCCTCGCTGAGCTTGACGAAGTCGGGCATGTGGGTCAGGTCGACCTGCGACCGCACGCCGCCGTAGAAGTCGTCCTGGAACTGGCGCACCATGCCGAGCGAGAAGTTGTTGAGGAGGACGATCTTGACGTCGAGCTGATGCTCGACGGCCACTGAAAGCTCCTGCGCGGTCATGACGAAGCCGCCTTCGCCGGCGACGCACCACACCGGCAGGTCGGGCCGGGCGAACTTGGCGCCCAGGGCCGCGGGAAGCGCGAAGCCCATCGTCCCCGAGCCGCCGGAGTTGATGAACAGCCCCGGCCGGTCGTAGTTCCACCACAACGCCGCCCAGATCTGGTTCTGTCCGACGTCGGCGACCACGATCGCCTCGTTGCGGGCCCGGCGGTACATGTCGATGAGCACGTCCTGGGGCTGGAGCTGGCCGTTCGAGCGCTTGTAGCGAAGCGGGTGCTCCTCCCGCCAGGCGTCGATCTGGGTCAGCCACCGGCCGCGGTTCTCGTTCACCTGGCCCAGGTGGGGCTGGATCGCGGCCAGCGCCAGCCGCGCGTCGGCGACCAGCTCGATCTGCGGGCGCACGTTCTTGCCCATCTCCGAGCCGTCGATGTCGATGTGGATGAAGGTCTTGACCTTCGGCGCGTAGTCGGCGAGCCGCGCCGTGACGCGGTCGTCTACGCGCATGCCGACCATCATCAGGAGGTCCGCGTTCTGGACCGCCTTGAGGTTCCAGCCCGTGCCCATGAAGCCGGTCATGTGCAGCGACAGCGGGTGCTTGACCGGGAAGGCGCCGATGCCCAGCAGCGTGGTGCCCACCGGCGCCGCCGCCGACTCCGCCAGCTGCCGCAGCTCGTTCTCGGCGTGGCTGAGGATCACGCCGTGGCCGGCCAGGATGACGGGCCGCTCGGCGTCCGACAGGGCTCGGGCGGCCCGCTCCGCGCCCGCCAGGTCGACGTGTCCGTTCAGCCTGTAGCCGGGAATCTCCAGCCGTTCGGGGGTCACCCGCTCGGCGTCGGCCTGCTGGACGTCCTTGCAGATGTCGACCAGCACAGGTCCGGGCCGGCCGGTGGTGGCGATGTGGAACGCCTCATGGATGACGCGCGGCAGCTGGTCGATCTTCGTCACCAGGTAGCTGTGCTTGGTGACCGAAGACGTGGCGCCGATCACGTCGGACTCCTGGAAGGCGTCGCGGCCGACCTGGGTGCTGACCACCTGGCCGGTGATCGCGACCATCGGCACAGAGTCCATGTAGGCGGTGCAGAGGCCGGTCACGAGGTTCAGGGCGCCCGGCCCGGAGGTGGCGAAGACGACGCCGGGCTTGCCGCACGCGCGCGCGTACCCGTCCGCCATGTGCGCCGCGCCCTGCTCGTGCCGGACCAGGACGTGCTTGAGCTTCGGGAACTCAGGAAGGTGCTGGTAGATGGGCAGGTTGGCGCCGCCTGGGTAGCCGAAGATGTACTCGACACCTTCGCGCTCCAGCGCCTCCAGGATCATCTGGGCTCCGGTCACGGTTTCTGGCGGGCTCCTTTTGCTCCGAAAATGAAGAAGCCCCCGCCTCTCGGTCGGGGGCTTTGCGATCTATCCGGCGGTTCTGACTAGGTCGCGCGTGCCCCCGAGCGAATGCCAACAAGGCCCAGAAGGCCAATAAGTACGAGGTCGAGCACGCGGGACCTGGACATGTGAACGAGCATGTTAACGAGCGACAGGGTCCTTGGGGTTGTGGCCAGGGCACAATTTTCCAGGCCTGCCCGTGCGTAAAGTTGTCGTTCCCGTGAGCAAGACCCTCGGCCAGAAGCTCTGGGACGCCCACGTGGTCCGTTCTTCACCGGGCGAACCCGACCTGCTGTTCGTCGACCTCCACCTCGTCCACGAGGTGACTTCGCCTCAGGCTTTCGAGGGCCTGCGCATGGCCGGACGGCACGTCCGCCGGCCGGACCTGACCGTGGCCACGATGGACCACAACGTGCCGACCCGCGGCGGCCTACGATCGGCCGACGAGCTCTCGCGCCGGCAGATGGAGGTGCTGGAGGAGAACTGCCGGGCCGAGGGCGTGCCGCTGCACCGGATCGGCAGCCGCCGCCAGGGCATCGTCCACGTCATCGGCCCGGAGCTCGGCCTCACCCAACCGGGGATGCTGATCGTCTGCGGCGACTCCCACACCTCGACCCATGGCGCGTTCGGCGCCCTGGCCTTCGGCATCGGGACCTCGGAGGTCGAGGTCGTGCTGGCGACCCAATGCCTGCCTCATCAGCGCCAGGGCGACCTCGCCGTGAACGTGTCCGGGGACCTTGGGCTCGGCGTGACCGCCAAGGACATCGTGCTCGGCCTCATCGGCCGGACCGGCACCTCGGCGGGCCAGGGCCACCTGGTCGAGTACCGCGGCCCGACCATCAGCGGGCTGTCGATGGAAGGCCGGATGACGGTCTGCAACATGTCCATCGAGTGGGGCGCCAAGGCCGGGATGGTCGCGCCCGACGACGCCACGTTCTCCTACGTCGAGGGCCGGCCCCACGCGCCGAAGGGCGCCGCCTGGGAGGCCGCGCTGGACAGCTGGAGGAGGCTGGCGACGGACGACGGCGCCCGATTCGACGGCGAGATCTCGATCGACGCCTCGACGCTCGAGCCGCACGTGACGTGGGGCACCACGCCCGCCCAGGTCGTGCCCGTGACCGGGCGGGTTCCGGTACCCCGCTCCGAGACCGATGAGCGGGCGCTGCGCTACATGGACCTCAAGCCGGGCGTCGCCCTGGCCGATATCGCGATCGACCGCGTCTTCATCGGTTCGTGCACCAACGCGCGCCTCGAGGACCTCCGCGCCGCGGCCAGCGTGATCCACGGCCGGCGGGTGCACCCGAAGGTCCGCGCGATGGTGGTCCCGGGGTCGACGGCCGTGAAGATCGCGGCCGAGAAGGAGGGGCTCGACGTCGTCTTCAGGGCGGCGGGCTTCGAATGGCGCAACGCCGGCTGCTCGATGTGCCTGGGCATGAACCCCGACATCCTCGCCCCGGGGGAGCGCTGCGCCTCGACCTCCAACCGCAACTTCGAGGGGCGCCAGGGCTCGGGCGGGCGCACCCACCTGATGTCGCCGCCGATGGCGGCGGCCGCCGCGATCACCGGCCACGTCGTCGACGTCCGGGAGCTGATCTAGTGGAACCGTTTGCGCACGTGGTCGGACGGATGGCGCCGCTCGACCTGGCCGACGTCGACACCGACCAGATCATCCCCAAGCAGTTCCTGAAGCGCATCGAACGCACGGGTTACGGCCCCTTCCTTTTCTATGACTGGCGCGCGAGGGGAGACTTCGTGCTCGACCGGCCGGAGTACCAGGGCGCATCGGTGCTGGTCACGGGCGCCAACTTCGGCTGTGGCTCGTCGCGCGAGCACGCGACCTGGGCACTGCGCGACTTCGGCTTCAAGGCGATCATCGCTCCTAGCTTCGCGGACATCTTCCGCGCCAACTGCTACAAGACACCCCTGCTCGCGGTGACGCTGCCCGCGACGCAGGTGCGACATCTGATCGACCTCGCGTCGGAGGACCCGGCGGCGGAGATACTCGTCGACCTCGAGGCGCAGCAGGTGCGCGGCTCCGGCTTCGCCTATCGGTTCGAGATCGACCCGTTCCCGCGCGAGATGATGCTCAAGGGGCTCGACGACATCTCTCTCGTCGAGCGGCACGACGCCGAGATCGCGGCCTATGAGAAGGGCCGCGCGGGGTGGCTGCCGCGGGTTACGGCTTGAGAATCGCTCCTTCGGAGGCCGATCCGACCAGCATCGCGTAACGGGCCAGCACACCTTTCCTGTAGTGCGGCTCGGGCGGCGACCAATCTTTGAGACGGGCCGAGATGTCGACATTCTCGACAGCCACAGTGCGGGTGTCGACGTCGATCGTCACCATGTCGCCGTCCCGCAGCGCCGCGAGGGGCCCGCCGACCGCTGCCTCGGGAGCGACGTGTCCAAGCATCAGCCCCCGCGTAGCACCGGAGAACCGGCCGTCGGTCACCATCGCCACGGAGTCGCCGAGGCCCTCGCCAACGATCGCCGCCGTCACCACAAGCATCTCCCGCATCCCCGGGCCGCCGCGCGGGCCCTCGTAGCGGATGACGACTGTGTCGCCCGGCTCGATGCGCCGCGACAGGACTGCGGCAAGCGCATCCTCCTCCCTGTTGAAGACCCGCGCCGGGCCGCGATGCGACGTCGGCGTGTGCTGCGTGATCTTCGTGACCGCACCTTCGGGAGCCAGGTTGCCTTTGAGAACGACCAGTCCTCCCTCGGAGCGCAACGGTTTCGACAACGGTGCGACGACCTCCTGGCCAGCCGTCTCGCGCACCGACTCGCATTCCTCGCCGAGCGTGCGGCCGGTCACGGTCATCGCGTCGCCGTCGACGTAGCCGCCCTCGATGAGTCGCTTCGTCAGCAGAGCGATGCCGCCCGCCCGGTGAAGCTCGACCGCGGCGAAGCGGCCGCCCGGCTTCAGGTCGCACAGCAGCGGCGTCCGCCGGCTGATGCGGTCGATCTCATCGATGGCGAGGTCGACGCCGACCTCGCGGGCCAGCGCCAGGAGGTGGAGGACGGCGTTCGTCGAACCGCCGCTGGCCGCGACCGCGGCGATCGCGTTGTCGAAGGCGCGCCGGGTGAGAATCTGGGACGGGCGGCGGTCCGCCTCCAGCACGTCCAGCGCGAGCGCGCCCACGCGTTCGGCTGCCCGGTGCTTCTCAGGATCCATCTGCGGGATGGAGTTGAAACCGACCGGAGACAGCCCGATCACCTCCATCACCATCGACATGGTGTTCGCCGTGTACTGCCCGCCGCAAGCGCCCGGACCGGGGCATGCGACCGCCTCCAGCTCGGCCAGGTCGGCGTCCGAGATCTTGCCGGCGGCCGCCGCGCCGATCGCCTCGTACACGTCCCCGACCGCGACCTGTTTGCCCCGCCACGTCCCGGCCAGGATCGAGCCCCCGTAGAGCAGGAAGCCGGGCCTGTCCGTACGGACCAAGGCCATCGCGGAGCCCGGAATCGTCTTATCGCAGGCGCAAAGCGTTACCAGGGCATCGAACTGATGACCACGCGTTACGAGCTCGATCGAATCCGCGATGACCTCGCGGCTGACGAGCGAGGTCTTCATTCCCTCGCTGCCCATGGTGATGCCGTCCGAGATTGCGATCGTGTTGAATTCCATCGGGTTTGCGCCCGCGGCCTTGATGCCACGCTTCAGCGGCGCCGCGAGGTCGCGAAGTCCGAAATTGCAGGGCATCGTCTCGAGCCAGCAGTTGGAGACCCCGACGAAAGGCTTGTCGATGTCTTCCGCGGTCAGACCGATCGCGTAGAGAAATGATCGAGCGGCGGCGCGGTCTCGGCCTTGGTAGAGCTTTCGGCTCGGCAGTTCGCGTGAAGACATCCGCGCGAAATGTTAGCCCGGTGCCCTGGGCGCTCGGGATGGAGAGAAGGCGCTCTTCTGGGGACTGGGCTCGGCGTTTACCATGCTGCTGGTGCATGGACTGGTAGAC
>JBKPCW010000035.1:0-4193 GCA_046727555.1 Candidatus Dormiibacterota bacterium
CCGCGCCAGGGCCTCTGGCGCCACCGACTCGACCTCGCGCCGCAGCGCGGCCAGCGAGCGGCGGCGCAGCGTGCGCAAGACGTCCGGGTGGCAGTACTCGCGACCTTCGGCGGCCCTGCGAAACTCGCCCGCGACGATGTCACCGCGCGCCGCCAGCCTCGACAGAGCCTCTTCGACCGCGGCCGCAGGCAGGCCCCAGCGTCGGGCCGGGTCGGCGGTGACGAATGGCGGATGCGTGCGGGCAAAACGCCGGAGCAGGGAGTCGAGCGGAGCCGGGCCGGGTTCGAGGAACACATCAGGCAGGCCCACGGGCAGGGTCGCGCCCAGCGCCTCGCGGTAGCGGCCGGCGTCCTCGGCCGCGATCCAGCGCGCCTGGCCGGCGATACGAGTCAGGACCGCGCGCCGATCCTTCTCCAGGGCGCGCAGCCACTCCTCGGCGACACCACGGGCACTCGCCTCCTCTCCGCCAAGATCGCCCAGCCTGACCAGCAGGTCGTGCGCCTCGTCCACGTCCCGTGGAAACCGCTCGGGCAGCAGTCCCTGCAGCTCGAGCTCGACCGCCGCGATCGCCTCCGGGTCGAGGAGCTCGCGCAGGTCCTCGCTGCCCAGCAGCTCGGCGAGCAGGTCGCGGTCAAGTGTCAGCGCCTGCGCGCGCCGCTCGGCGAGGGGCTGGTCGCCCTCGTACATGTACTCGGCGACGTAGGAGAAAAGCAGCGACGAGGCGAAAGGCGACGCGCGCTCGGTATCCACCGCGACGACCCGGATCTCCCGCGACCGGATGGCGCGCAGCAGCGACGAGAGCGCCGGCATGTTGAAGTGGTCCGCCATCACCTCGCGCCAGGTCTCGGCGAGGATCGGGAAATCGGGGTACTGACCCGCGACCTGGAGCAGCCCGGCGCTGCGCATGCGCTGCTGCCACAGCGGCGTACGCTGGCCAGGCCTCCGCCTGGGCAGGAGCAGCGAGCGGGCCGCGTTCTCCCTGAACCTCGCCGCGAACAGCGCCGACGCCGGCAGCTGCGCCGACACCAGCGACTGCACGTCTTCGGGGTCGAGGATCAGCTCCTCCAGCGAAGGCGGAGTCTCGACCTCCGGCAGGTGCATGGCGACGCCGTCGTCGGTCCACAGTGCGCGGGCGTCGACGCCGAGCCTCTCGCGCAGGCGTGCCTCGAGCGCCATCGCGAGCGGCGCGTGCACGCGGCCGCCGAAGGGAGTGTGGACGCACACGCGCCAATCGCCGATCTCGTCGCGGAACCGCTCGACCACGACGGTGCGGTCGTCGGGCACCGCGCCCGTGGCGGCGGCCTGGTCGTCGAGGTAGCTCAGCAGGTTCTTGATCGCCAGGTCGTCGAAGCCGGCCTTCTCGCGCAACCGGCGCGCGGCCGCCTCGGGACCGGCGGCGCGCAGCTCGCGCACCATCCGGCCGAGAGCCGCGCCGAGCTCGACCGGACGGCTGGGAGCGTCGGCCTTCCAGAAGGCGATCTTGCCCGGCTCACCGGGCGCGGGTGTCACCAGCACCTGCGACGGCGTTATGTCGACGATGCGCCACGTCGACGCGCCGAGGACGAACGTTTCGCCGACGCGCGTCTCGTAGACCATCTCCTCGTCGAGCTCGCCGACCCGACGGCCGTCCTCGACGAGGTTCACCGTGTAGAGGCCACGGTCGGGGATCGTGCCCGGGTTGGTGACGGCCAGGCGCTGCGCGCCGGCCCGGCCGCGGACCTTGCCCGTGACGCGGTCCCAGACGATGCGCGGGCGCAGCTCGACGAACTGGTCCGAGGGATACCGGCCGCTGAGCATGTCGAGCACCGACTCGAACGCGCGCGGGCCGAGGTCGCTGTACGGGTAGGCGCGGCGGACGACGCGGCCGAGAGCCTCGACGTCCCACTCGTCGAGGGCGCACATGGCGACGATGTGCTGCGCGAGCACGTCCAGCGGCTTGCGCGGCACCACCGTCGACTCGATGCGGCCTTCGAGCATCCCCTCGACCACGGCCGCCGACTCGAGCAGGTCGCCGCGGAACTTGGGGATGAAGACTCCGCGCGAGACTTCGCCGACGGAGTGGCCTGCACGCCCGACGCGCTGGATGCCCGCGGCCACGCTCGGCGGGGCCTCGATCTGGAGCACGAGGTCGACGGCGCCCATGTCGATGCCGAGCTCCAGGGTCGAGGTCGCGACCAGGCCTCGCAGCCGCCCGGCCTTCAGCTCCTCCTCGATGAGCAGGCGCTGCTCGCGCGCGATGGAGCCATGGTGGGCGCGGACCAGGTCGGCCTCCGCGAGCTCGTTGACGCGGGCGGCGATCCGCTCCGCCAGCCGGCGTGAGTTGACGAACACGATCGTCGAGCGATGGTCCTGGATGAGCTGGAGGAGCCGCGGATAGATCGCGGGCCAGATGCTGTTCTGGCCCTTGGCCCCGTCCTCGTCCTCGGTGGTCAGGCGCGTCATGTCCTCGACCGGGACCTGGACGCTGACCTCCATCGTCTTCAGGCGGCCGGCGTCGACGATGGCCACCTCACGGCCGGCGCCGCCGAGGAAGCGAGCCACCTCCTCGAGCGGGCGCTGTGTCGCCGAGAGGCCGATTCGCTGCGGCTCCACCTTCGTGATCTCGCAGAGCCGCTCCAGGCTGAGCGCGAGGTGACTGCCGCGCTTGCTCGAGGCCACGGAGTGGATCTCGTCGACGATCAGCCAGCGGACCGAGGCCAGCATCTTGCGCGCCGCGCTGGTGAGGATCAGGTACAGCGACTCGGGCGTCGTGATCAGGATGTCGGGCGGGTGGCGCTCCATGGAGCGCCGGGCGTCGGCGGGCGTATCGCCGGTGCGGATCGCCACCGCGATGTCCGGCGGCTGCAGTCCCTGCGCCTCCATCTGGCGGCGGAGGCCCACGAGCGGGGAGCGCAGGTTGCGGTCGACGTCGTGGGCCAGGGCCTTGAGCGGCGACACATAAAGGACGCGACAGCGCTCCGCCTCGGCCGGCGTCGATTCGGCGGTGAGCCGGTCGAGGCACCAGAGAAACGCGGCGAGCGTCTTCCCGCTGCCGGTGGGCGCGGCCATGAGGACGTGGCGGCCGGCCGCGACCTCGCGCCATCCCCGCTCCTGGACGGCCGTCGGCGCGTCGAAGGCCGAGCGGAACCAGTCGCGCGCCGGCGCCGAGAAGAGGTCGAGAACGTCTAGAACCTGCCCCACTGCAAGCAACGTTAGACGCTTCCGGCGCTGCAAACAAGTGTTCTTAACAGCGCTGCGGGCGCGCCGCTCCAAACTACTGGCCAGTGTCGAAATATCCAGCTTTCGAGCGGCTGACACAGCATGCGCGACGGGCACTCGTGTGTGCTCAGCAGGAGGCCGAGGACGGCCCCGATCCCTACATCGGCACCGAGCACATTCTCCTCGGCCTGTTCCGGGTCGGCGAAGGCTCCGCCTACCGCGCTCTGCAAAACCTCGGCGCGGACGAGTTGAAGATCCGGGCCGAGTGCGACGGGGTGCGCCGCGCGCGCAAGCCGCAGCCCTGGCCGGACCAGCTCATCCCCACCACGCGCGTGCGCGACGTCATCCTGCTCGCGGACAAGGAGCGAGCTCGCACCGGCAGCGACCACCTGCACAGCGCCCACCTGCTTGCCGGCCTGGCCCTTGAAGGCACCGGGATGGCCGCCAGGATGCTCAAGGCGCAGTGGATCGAGGCCGACCAGGTCGTCGCGGCGATCGAGCGTGAGCTCGCGCAAACTTGATCAACGCCTGATGGCCTACAACCCCTCCGACTGGCAGGTCATGACTCGCGGTCGCGACGCGCCTCCAGTCGCGTCGACGTGGACGCACCGGCTCATCGAGCTGGTCGGGGGCACGACCTGGCTCGTGCTCTTCAACGCGGCCGGCATCAGCCTGCTGCTCCGAACAGGCGGCGGGCTTTTCCTGCTGGCGGTGGTGATGTTCTTCATGTTCACGTGGAACATCTACATCGCCTGGATCCTGATCACCGAGGTCTCAGAGGCTGGGTGACGGCCAGAACGGGACCAGCTGCACGAGCCCGGCCGACAGCCACGTCAACCGGTTGGTGAGCAGCAAAAGACCCATCACGACCAGGACCGCCGCGGACGCGACGTCGATCGCGCGCCGGTGCGCGTTCACCCAGGCCACCACGGGCCTGGCGTTGTCGAGGCCGAACGCGAGAACGAGAAAGGGGACGCCCAGGCCGAGGCAGTAGG
>JBKPCW010000036.1:0-7454 GCA_046727555.1 Candidatus Dormiibacterota bacterium
CGGCCGGGCCGCCGGAAGGCACCTCGTCGACAACGTCGCCGGTGGCCGGGTTGCGGACCTCGTACGTCTTGCCGGATGCGGCCTTGGTCCGCTCCCCCTCGATGATCATCGTCGCCATGCCATACCCCCGTCGCTTGATCGTTTCGTTACTTCGATAAGGTTATCGAGTTCCTCATGTCGGTCAGGTTGGAGAAGCAGGGCGGGGTCGGGGTGATCGTCCTCGACCGTCCGCCGGCCAACAGCTACGACTACGCATTTCTCCGGTCGTTCGCCGGCGCGGTCGACGATGCTCGCGGTGACGAAGACGTGCACGCCGTGGTCGTCACGAGCGCGTCCGAGAAGTTCTTTTCCGCCGGCGCCGACGTCAGCGCCTTCGCCGCGGGCACGACCCGCTCGCGCGTGATGACGGCGATCATGGCTCACGAGGCGTTCCGGAAGATGGAGAACACGCCGATCGTGTTCATCGCCGCCATCGCCGGCCACTGCCTCGGCGGCGGCTTCGAGCTCGCGCTCGCCTGCGACCTCCGCTTCGCGGCCGAGGGCTCGTACCAGATCGGTCTGCCGGAGACCAATCTCGGCCTGTTTCCAGGTTCGGGCGGCACTCAGCGGCTGCCGCGACTCGTGGGCCTGGCGAAGGGCATGGAGATGATCCTCGAGGCGAAGACGGTCCCGCCGGCGCAGGCCAAAGAGCTCGGCCTTGTCGACCGGCTGTTCCCCGACGCGGCCGCGTGCCGGCAGGGCGCGCTCGATTTCGCGGCGAAGCTCGCGGCGGGGCCAAGCGTGGCGCTCGGGCACGCCAAGCTCGCGGTGACGCAGGGATACGGGGCGCCGCTCGACCTCGGGCTCGCGATCGAGCGCGAGGCGATCAGCCGGGTGTTCGTGTCCCAGGACGCGAACGAGGGCATCAAGGCGTTCGGCGAGAAGAGGAAGCCCGACTTCAAGGGCGAGTAGTAAGATCTGCGGCACCAAATCCAGAAAGGGAGGTGTGTCTGATGGCTGAGCTTGCAATGACCGTATCCCGGCCGTCGGCCGCCTCCGGAGCTTCCTTCTAAGCACCTCCGGCGCGGGCGGACCGATTTCGCCCACCCGTTTTCAAAACCGGAGGTTTTGCGTTGCGATCTCGTGTCATCGCCGACTTCGGCGCTGAGTATCTCGTCGACGACGGCGGAGTGGCCAGGCGCGCTCGCGCCCGGCGCTGCGATCCCGCGGTCGGCGACTGGGTCGTGCTCGACGGGGACCTGATCACCGAGATCCTTCCTCGCCGCACCGTCTTCTCGCGGCGCGCCGCGGGCGACGAGAACCGCGAGCACGTGCTTGCGGCCAACGTCGACGTGGCGTTCGTGGTCGCGGCCGCGACCGACATCAACGTCCGCCGGCTGGAGCGGTACCTGACCATCGCCTGGCAGAGCGGGGCGTCGCCGGTGGTCGTGCTCACGAAAACCGACCTCGTCGAGCGACTCGACGATGTACCCCTGGCGGCGCCGGTGATCGCGACGAGCTGCGTCAGCGGGCAGGGCGTCGACGCGATCGAAGATGAGCTGCGGCCGGCCAGGACCGGCGTCCTCATCGGGCCGTCCGGCGTCGGCAAGTCGACGCTCATCAACACGCTCCTCGGCGCCGAGCTGATGCGGACGCGAGAGATCCACACCGGCTCGGGTGAGGGCCGGCACATGACGAGCCACCGCCAGCTCGTCCGGCTGCCGAGCGGCGGAATGATCATCGACACGCCCGGCCTGCGCGAGGCGCAGCTCTGGGAGGGCGACGAGGCGCTGGGCAGCGTCTTCGCGGACATCGAGGAGCTGGCGCTCCAGTGCCGGTTCAGCGACTGCCGGCACGAGACCGAGCCCGGGTGCGCCGTCAAGGCCGGGGTCGACCCAGGACGGCTGGCGAGCTACCGCAAGCTGCAGCGGGAGCTTCGTTCCATCGCGGCCAGAAGCGACGCCCGCCTGCGCATCGACGAGCGTCGCAAACGGAGACAGATCGAGATGGCGAATCGAGCGAGGACGCGCTACTTGCGGCGGTGAATGCCGTCCCAGAACGGCACGTGGCCCTTCGCGATCCGGTCGAGGATCTTGTCGGCCTGCGCCTGCGTGATCTGCTTGTGGTCGACGAGCGCCTCGAGCCGCGGCTTGAGGTTCACGACCAGCCTGGCCGCGAACTGCTCTTCGTTCATCCCCTTGGCCTTCGCCAGGTCGGACACCTTCTTGCCGTCTTTGAGGTCCTTCCGGAGCTCTTCCGGCTTGATGCCGAGGACGTCGGCCTCGGCCTCGACGATGGTGCGGACGACGGCGTGCCTGGTGCCGTGCCTGTCGGCGTTGGCGGTCGGGCTCGGTGACGGGGTCGCGGCGCTGACCACGCCGGCGCCGAGCACCGCGGCCACACCGGCGGCGCTCAGAGCTTTGACGGCGGCTGCTGCAAACGGGCTCATGTTCGTTCTCACCTCAACAGTGGATTTCTGAGGTGAGGTTGAGCCTCGCCTGTCAGAGGCTCGTTGCCAGAGGATCAGCGTTCTGTACGCGTCCAGAAGCCATCGGGGTCGAAACGCCGGATCGCCGCCAGCTCCGCCTCGGTGGGCGCTGACGTCTCGCTTACATCGTCCGCGACCTTGAGGTCCCAGCCGGTGCTCGCGCGCACCTCGTCGACCGTGTGACGCGGATGCACCGATGCCAGGAAGGCCTCGCCACCGCCTTCCGGAAAGCGGAGGACGCCCAGCGTCGTGATGATGGCGACCGGGCCGCCACCGCCCAGCCCGTTGCGCTTCCGCCAGCCGGACGAGCCGTCGCCGAACCCGGGCGACGTGATGAAGGAGACGTCCTTCACCAGGCGTCGACGCTCGTGCGCCATCAGCGTCACCCAGCGCCGGCTGAGGATCGCGATGTCCGCACCTCCCCCGCTTCCCGGCAGCTTGACCACCGGGCGGTCCGGATCGCCGACATAGGAGGTGTTCAGGTTCCCGAAGCGGTCCACCTCCGCCCCGCCGATGAACCCGAGATCGACGAGCCCCTGGGCCATCAACGCCATGACGTTGGACATCCGCGTGGCCCAGAGCGCGCCGGTGACGTTGGGCGGGTCGCCCATCGTCCCGAGAAACCCGGAGGCCGGCTGGTCGCGCATGAGGCCGACCTCGAACAGGCCGCGCGCGGAGGGCGCGTGCGCGTTGCGCGCCACGGCGTAGGCGAGGATGGGCAGCCGCATGCCGACGAAGACGAGGTCGCCGTCACGGATCTCGCGCGACGCGACCGCGACCATCAGCTCCTGGTCGGTGTAGGCCTCACGCATCCGCGATGCGCAGCGCCTCAAGATCGATCCGCGCAAGGTACGTCGCGCGGTCGGGTACCTCTGACACCCACCGGTTGAGCCAGGATTCGAAACCTTCGCGCGTCCGCGACGCCTCGGCGTACTCGCGATAGAACCCGTGGTCGCGGTTGAAGAAGCCCTGCACCGGAGAGGGATGCGCCCCGCCAGGCTCGTGCACCACGGCGACGACTTTCGTCTCCGGGTAGAGGATCCGGTTTGGGTGCCGGAGCAGAGACGCCTCGTCGACCAGATCCTCGCACGTGACGATCACGCGTTCAGCCGCCAGCCCCGCCTCTTCCGCGATTCCGAGCGGCCCCCACGCATGCGCGTGGCCATGCACGTCGCACCGCTGCACGTGGACGACCGCGACGTCCGGCCGCACTGCGTGCACGCGCACGACGTCGCCGTCGAGCGCGAGGTCAGGGTTCCGGTTCACGATCCCGCTGCCGAGGAGCGTGCGCGTGGGGATGTACGGCGAACCCCACGCCGCCGCCCACAGCGCGAGCGAGATCGAGAAGTTCGAATGGTCGTGGACCTCGATCGGCCGCGGCACGCCCTCCTCGCATGCGCGGCGGTAGCATTGACCGAGCCCTTCGGAGACATTGCCCACCCAGGCGGCGGTGACCCGGCGCACGCAGCCGGCGCCGATGAGCTGGTCGAAGAGGGCGTCGGAGATGGGTCCGACTAGCTCGAGGTCGCGGCGTCCCTGGCGGATCATCTCGTGGCCGGCGGCGAACGGGATCAGAGGCTCGAGGGCCACGCCCATCGCCACGCTTGCGCCGTCGGGGACGAACCGCTCGACGGCGCGGGCCATCGACATGACCTTGCCCGGCACGGATTTCAACTTAGCGGCAACGATGCTCCCGACCTCGGATAGTCCGGACTAACGGCACTTTTTCTCGCCCCAAACCTCGGATAGTCCGGACTATCCGTGAAAGTGAGTCCGCGCCGGCTATTGCGCGATCGACTCCATGTAAGAACCGTAGTTGCGCCGCAGCTCGTCCACCGAGTCCCCGCCGAACTTTTCGAGGAACGCGTCCGCCAGCGTGAGCGCGACGACCGCCTCCCCGATCACCCCGGCGGCCGGGACCACGCACACGTCGCTTCGCTCGTAGTGCGCCTCGGTCTTCTCCTTGGTCTTGAGGTCGATCGACTGCATCGGCTTCTTCATTGTCGAGATCGGCTTCAAAGCCACGCGCAGGTCGATGGGCTCGCCGTTGGTCACGCCTCCCGTCAGGCCGCCCGCCCGGTTCGTGCGGTGCGTGAAGCGGCCGTCCTCGTAGTCGATCTCGTCGTGGAAGGCCGAGCCCGGCCGCGCCGCGCCACCGAACCCCGCGCCAAACTCCACAGCCTTCACGGCGTTGATCGACATCACGGCCTGCGCCAGCCGGCCGTCGAGCTTGCGGTCCCAGTGCACGTAGCTGCCGAGGCCGGGCGGCACGCCTCGCGCCAGGACCCGAAAGGTTCCGCCCAGGGTGTCGCCGTTGGCCGCCGCCTCGTCGATCGCGGCCACCATGCGCGCCGACGCGTCCGGGTCGGGACAGCGCACTGAAGAGGCCTCGAGGTCGGCGACCGAGATCGTGTCCGAGTCGTAACCCTCGAAGCCGATGTCGATCGTCCCGATCGACTGGGTGAAGCTGATGATCTCGACCCCGAACTCGGCCAGGAGCTTGCGCGCCAGCCCGCCGGCGGCCACCCGGGTCGCGGTCTCCCGGGCCGACGACCGCTCCAGCACATTGCGGATGTCGGTGTGGCCGTACTTCAGCGCGCCCGCAAGGTCCGCGTGCCCAGGACGAAGCCTGGTGACGACCTTGGGCTCGAAGCCTTCGCGGGCGGGCGTCATCTGGGCCAGCCAGTTGACGTGGTCCTTGTTCTCGAGGACCAACGTCACGGGGCTGCCGATGGTGAAGCCGCCCCGCACCCCGCTGACGATGCGCGCCAAGTCCGTCTCGATCTGCTGCCGGCCGCCGCGGCCATGACCGCCTTGCCTCCGCGCGAGATCGCGGCGAAGATCTTCCTCGGAGACTTCCAGACCCGACGGCAGGCCCTCGACGATCACCGTCAGCTGAGGCCCGTGCGATTCACCCGCGGTCAACCATCGAAGCATGGAGGCGATCATAGCCAGAGCCCTCGAGGTAGCCCTGATCGACGTCGGGGGCACCCTGTGGCCCAACTCCTGGCCTGTCCGCCAGGCCGACAGCGCCGGCCGCAGGCATCGCGTCACCGCCGCGATGGCGGGCTTTGACGGAGCGACGGTGGAGCGGTTGGTCGAGGACCTGCTCCACAGCAGCAGGCCCGGCGACGAGGCGCGCTCGGTCTCCACCGAGCAGAGGGTGTCGTTGAGCGCCGAGGAGCTGATCGCCGGCTGCCTCGAGCGGCAGGGCCTGACGGCAGACGGCCAGACCATTGCCCGCATCCGGCGGGCGATGGCGATCCCCATCGACGACCGCTTTCGGCCCCTGCCCGGTTCCGCCGAGCTTCTGCAGGCGATCCGCGACATCGGCATGCGCGCGGTGATAGCGAGCAACACCTACTGGCGCGACGCCGACAGCTACTGGGACGACTTTCGCATGCTCGGGGTCGCCCACCTGATCGAAGGCATCGTCACGTCGGTCGACGCCGGGCACCTCAAGCCTCACCCGGCGGTGTTCGAGCTGGCGATGCGGCGCACGGGAGTCCCCGCCGAGCGATGCGTCGTCATCGGCAACAAGGAGGCCAACGACATCGCGCCGGCGCGCGCCCTCGGGATGCGCTCGATCCTCGTCTTTCCGGACGACCCCAGGCCCGAGTCGACCAGCGCCGACGCGATGGCGGCCGACCTGTGGGAGTGCGCCAGGGTGCTGCGAGATATGCTCGAACCCGGATGAAGCAGGAGCTGCTGCGCGAGGTCGAGCGCGTCGTCTTGACCCTCGACGTCAACGGCGAGGCGCGGCAGCTGCTGGTGCCGGTGCACAAGACGCTGCTCGAGGTCTTGCGCGAAGACATGCAGCTCACGGGCACGAAGCACGGATGCGAGCTTGGCGAGTGCGGGACGTGCACCGTTCTGGTCGACGGCAAACCACACCTCAGCTGCCTCGTGCTTCCGGTCCAGGTCGAAGGCCGCGCGATCACGACCATCGAAGGCATGGCGGCGGGATCCGAGCTGCATCCGCTGCAGGTGGCGTTCGCGGAGCTTGGCGCGGCGCAGTGCGGCTACTGCTCGCCCGGCATCCTTCTCTCCGCCAGGTCGCTGCTGGAGGAGAACCCGCGGCCCTCGCGCGACGAGATCAAAGAGGCGCTCGCGGGCAACCTGTGCCGGTGTACCGGCTACACGAAGATCCTGCAGGCGATCGAGCTGGCCGCGGAGCGCATGACCGCATGAGGGTCGTCGGCAAGCCCCTGCCCAAGGTCGACGCCGCGCCCAAGGTGACGGGGCGCGCGATGTACGCCGACGACATGCTGCCGGCGCGGACGCTGCACTGCAGGATCCTGCGCAGCCCGCACCCGCACGCCCGCATCGCCTCCGTCGACACCTCCGCAGCACGCCGGATCCCGGGCGTGCTCGCGGTGATCACGGGCGCCGACCTGCCCGTCAAGTTCGGCATTCTCCCCGTGACCCAGGACGAGCGCGCGCTCGAGCACGAGAAGGTGCGCTACGTCGGCGACCCGATCGCGGCGGTGGCCGCGACGGAGGAGGAGATCGCCGCCGCCGCGTGCGACGCGATCGCGGTCGAGTACGAGGTGCTGGAGCCAGTCATGTCGATCCACGCCGCGCTCCAGAAGCCCAAAGACGAACGCATCCAGGAGTACGGCGGTCCGAACAACGTCCACAAGTTCGTCGCCCTCGAATTCGGCGACGTCGACGCGGGCTTCGCGCGTGCCGACCACGTCCGCGAGGACGTCTTCTTCTACCAGGGCAACACGCACCTGCCGATGGAGCAGCACAGCGCGATCGCGACCTACGTCGACGGGCGCGTGACCCTCTGGTCGTCGACGCAGGTCGTGCACTACGTCCACCGCGCGCTCTCGAAGGTGCTCGAGCTGCCGATGCACCGCATCCGGGTCATAGGTGCGGCGCACGGCGGCGGCTTCGGCGGCAAGACCGACCCGTTCGCCCACGAGATCATCGTCGCCAAGCTGGCCATGCTCACCGGCCGGCCGGTGAAATGCACGCTCAC
>JBKPCW010000037.1:0-12202 GCA_046727555.1 Candidatus Dormiibacterota bacterium
CTTCACCGTCTTCTTCGCCAACGTCACCGACGACCGCGACTCCGTGGCGGCGGCGATGGCGCCCGCCGTCGGCGTCGAGGCGCGCGACGTGCTCGAGATGCCCCATTTCCTGATCGGGACGCTCGAGCAGATCGAACAGGATCTGGAGACGCGGCGCGAGCGCTACGGCTTCACCGATGTGATCGTGCCGGGCGAGGCCGCCGACGCCCTGGCGCCGGTGGTGGAGCGCCTCGCCGGAAATCAGTAGATTGAGGGCCATGGCCACCACGGAGCAGGCCCAGGTCAAAGCGCGCGTCGAGGGCCGCGCGGGCGAGGTGCTGACGCCGAACGCGTTGAGCTTCTTGGCCCGGCTGCAGCGCGAGTTCGGCGAACGCCGGCAGGAGCTGCTGCACCTCCGCGACGAACGCCAGGCACGGATCGACGCCGGCGAGACGCCCCAGTTCCTGGTCACGACGAGCTCGGTCCGCGACTCCGATTGGAATGTCGCCACAGCGCCCCGTGACCTCGAGGACCGCAGGGTGGAGATCACCGGTCCCACCGACCGCAAGATGCTCATCAACGCGCTCAACTCCGGCGCCCGCGTCTTCATGGCCGACTTCGAGGACGCGAACTCGCCCACCTGGTCGAACCTGGTCGAGGGCCAGGTCAACCTGATCGACGCCATCGAGCGCCGGATCGACTTCACCAGCCCGGAGGGCAAGGAGTACAGGCTCAACGACAAAGTGGCGACGCTGCTGGTCCGGCCGCGGGGCTGGCACCTCGACGAGCGCCACGTGGAGGTCGATGGCAAACCCATGTCGGGCAGCCTTTTCGACTTCGGGCTCTACTTCTTCCACAACGCGAGACGGCTGCTCGACAAAGGAAGCGGTCCGTACTTCTACCTTGCCAAGCTCGAGAGCCACCTCGAGGCGCGGCTCTGGAACGACGTCTTCAACCTGGCCCAGGACGAGCTCGGCGTCCCGCGCGGCACCATTCGCGCCACCGTCCTGATCGAGACGATCCTCGCCGCGTTCGAGATGGAGGAGATCCTCTACGAGCTCCGCGACCACTCGAGTGGCCTGAACGCCGGTCGCTGGGACTACATCTTCAGCATCATCAAGAAATTCCGGAACCGGTCGGACTTCGTCCTCCCGGACCGCGCGCAGGTCACGATGACCGTGCCGTTCATGCGCGCGTACACCGAGCTGCTCGTCAAGACCTGCCACCGCCGTGGCGCGCACGCGATGGGGGGCATGGCCGCGTTCATCCCTTCACGCCGCGACCCGGAGGTGAACCGCGTGGCGCTTGCCAAGGTGAAGGAGGACAAGGACCGCGAGGCCAACGACGGCTTCGACGGAACGTGGGTCGCGCACCCCGACCTGGTGCCGACGGCGACGGAGGCGTTCGACCGCGTCCTCGGCGACAGGCCGAACCAGCTGGATCGCCAGCGCCCCGAGGTGTCGGTCTCCGCGGGTCAGCTGGTCGACGTCAAGGTGCCCGGGGGGACCATCACCGAGAACGGCCTGCGTCTGAACGTCAGCGTCGGCATCCAGTACATCGAGTCCTGGCTCCGCGGCACCGGCGCGGCGGCCATCAACAACCTGATGGAAGACGTCGCCACGGCGGAGATATCGCGCTCGCAGGTGTGGCAGTGGGTGCGGCACTCGTCGCGGCTCGCCGAGGGCGCGAGCGTCGACGCCGACCTCGTCCGCGAGATCGCCGACGAAGAGATGGGGAGACTCAAGGGAGGGCGATTCGAGGAGGCGAGGAAGGTCTTCGAGGAAGTCGCGCTGTCGAAGGAGTTTCAGCCCTTCCTGACGCTGGTGGCGCTAAAGCACCTCGACTGAGCTAGCCCAGCCCCTACTTGCCGTTGGTCGGGGTCGGGGGCGGGGTCGGGGCCGGCGGCTTGCCCGGCAGCCGGCGCCACTGCCGTGGCCCGACGCCGTTGTTGGGGTTGCCCAGCACGAACGCCACCGCGGAGGGCTTGACCATGCAGCTGTCCTTACGGACGACGCTGCGCTCGCCGCCCTCGTGGTGCTCGATGACCACCGTCCGCTCCAACACCGCGCGCACCCGGACCTGCTTGCCATCGACCATTGCGTTGAAGCCGCCGCTGACTTCGTGGTTCGGGGGCGGAACGATGGTGGCCAGCGAAACTAACTCGGCGGTCTTGCTCATAAAGTGCTTCCCTCGGCTAGGCGGCGCAGTGCGGCCGCGGAAATCAGCAGTCGCCGAAGCTGTCGGCAGCGAGGAATGTTACCAGAGCGACCACATCGGACTTCCGAAAGGTAAGCGACGCCGCGGGCCGCCTACGCCGCCGAGCTCTGCTGTTCCTGCAGCCTGAGCTGCCGCGCGGCCTCGCGGCCACGCCGCGCCGCCTCCTTGCTGGCGAGATGCCGGACGCGAAGGTGGCGGGGGTCGACGAACAGCCGCCGCCGGTTCACGAGCACCTTGGGCTCGCCCGGGGCCGGCTCGATCACGGCCGTCCGCTCCAGGACAGCAGTCACCCAGACGCGCCGACCGTCGTCGACTTCCGCCTCGAAATCGGGGAGGATCTCGTCGTCTTCGTCCATCGATACGTTGTCGAGGCGCACCCGCTCGCCCCTGGCCTTGTCAGCAACCTTCTTGGTCATTGCCATGCTCTTTTTCCCTTACCCGATAACGAGCGAGGCCAAACCGAGTACCCCCTCGCTCTCCTTCCTTGAAATCCTCACGCTGTAGATACCGGGTTGGTAACGCGGCGTATTCCGGCAGCCGTCGTCCACTCCAGATCTACCCCGAAGGCCGCGGCGAAGTTCCGAGCGTACTCCCTGGCGGCGCCGGCGGTCTCGATCCGGCGGCCCGCCAGCGCCTCGACTGAGGTCGGCCGGAGCTCGGCGTGGCCGCAGGGCACGATCCCGTCGAAGTAGGAGAGGTCTGTCGTCAGGTTCAGGGCAAACCCGTGGCTGACGACCGAGCGATTGAGCTTGACGCCGATGGCGGCCAGCTTCTCGCCCTGCCGCCAGACGCCGGTCAGGCCGGGGGCGCCGGGCTCGGCCTCGAGCCCGAGGCCGGCCAGGTAGTCGATCAGGGAGCGCTCCAGGACCTCCAGGTAGCCGGGGATGGTGAGCTCGAGGTGGGCGAGGTCCAGCACCGGGTAGCCGACCAGCTGCCCCGGTCCGTGGTAGGTCGCCTCGCCGCCTCGGTCGGACCAGACGACCTCGACCCGATGGCGAGCCCGCTCGGCCTCGTCCCAGAGGAGGTGCTCGCCGGAGGCCGCCTTGCCCATGGTGAAGACGTGAGGGTGTTCGAGGAGGAGGAGCGTGTCCTGCCCTGTCCCGGCGCGCAGCTCGCCCACCAGCTCGGCCTGGAGGTCCCAGGCCTGGCGGTAGGGGACGCTACCCAGCCAGCAGGCTCTTACGCGCGGCAGGGATCTGCTCATCGGCGTGGTAGGAGGAGCGCACCAGGGGCCCGGCCTCGACGTGGCCGAAGCCCATCGCCAGCGCCTGCTCCTTGAGGCGGACGAACTCTTCGGGCCGGTAGTAGCGCACGACCTCGGCGTGCTTCTTCGACGGCCGGAGGTACTGGCCGACCGTGAGCACGTCGATGTTGTGCGCGCGCATGTTGCGGAAGACCTCGAGCAGCTCGCCCTCGGTCTCGCCGAGACCCACCATCAGGCCCGACTTGGTGACCATGTCCGGCGCCAGCGCCTTGACGTGCCGCAGGAGGGCAAGGCTGTTGGCGTAGACCGCCTTGGGGCGGATTCGCGCGTAGAGCCGGGGCACCGTCTCCGTGTTGTGGTTGAAGATGTCGGGTCCGGCTTCGACCACCGTCCGCACCGACTCGAAGTCGCCCTGGAAGTCGGGAGTCAGGACCTCGATGGTTGTGGCGGGGCTGCGCCGCCGGATGGCGCGGATGGTGCGGGCGAAGATGCCGGCGCCGCCGTCCCGCAGGTCGTCGCGGTCGACCGACGTGATGACGGCGTGCTTCAGGCCCAGCTCGGCGACCGACTCAGCCACGCGGAGCGGCTCTCCCAGGTCGAGCTCCGTCGGCCGGCCCGAGGTCACGGCGCAGAAGCGGCACGCGCGGGTGCAAACGTCGCCGAGGATCATGAACGTCGCCGTCCGCCGGTTCCAGCAGTCGAAGATGTTCGGGCAGCGGGCCTCTTCGCACACGGTGTGCAGCCGCCGTCCCTGGACGATCTGCTTGAGCTCCTTGAAGTTGCCGCCCTCTGTGACCCGGACGCGGATCCACTCGGGGATTGCCGTCGTGCTCACAGCCGAATGCTGCCGGCGGTCCATTCCTCGAGCCGCTTCTTGATGGTGTTGAGAAACTGGCCGGCCATCATGCCGTCGACGATCCGGTGGTCGAAGCTCATGCACATGTTCATCATGTGGCGGATCGCGATGGCGTCGTCGACGACGACCGCGCGCTTGAGGATCGACTCCGTGGTCAGGATCGCCGCCTGCGGCTGGTTGATGATCGGCTGGCTGGCGATCGAACCCGTGGCGCCGGTGTTGTTCAAGGTGAACGTGCCGCCCTGCACGTCGTCGGTCTTCAGCTGCTTGTTGCGCGCCCGCTCGACGATGTCGTTGATGGCGCGGACGAGGTCGGTGAACCCGAGCCTGTCGGCGTCCTTGACGACCGGCACGATCAGGCCGTCGGGGATGGAGACCGCGATGCCGAGGTTGACGTAGTGCTTGAGAATCACGCCGTCGTCGGTCCACGAGGAGTTCAGCCACGGGAACTCTTGCAGTGCATCGCACAGCACCTGCGCGACGAAGGGCAGGTAGGTGAGCGCCTGGCCGTGGCGGGCCTTGAAGCTGTCCTTCTCCGCCTCGCGGTAGCGGACCAGGTTGGTCACGTCGACTTCCTGGAGGGTCCAGGCGTGGGGTGAGGTGGCGAGGCTGCGGACCATGTGCTCCGCGATCGAGCGACGCATCACGCTGAGCTTCACGAGCTCGTCGCGCTTGCCGTCCACACGGGCAGGGGTAGGCGCCGCCGCCGGTCGCGCGGGCGCCGCCGGAGCCGAGGCCGCGGGCTTCTCGGTGCCGACCGCGGCCAGGATGTCGTCGCGCGTCACCCGGCCACCCATGCCAGAACCCTTGATCGAGGTCGGATCTATGTCGTGCTCGGCCGCCAGCTTGCGGACAGCGGGGGAGAGCCGGGCGTGCTCGCCGCCGTCGGCGGCCTGGGGGACCCGCTGTGGGGGCACCTCGGTGGGGGCGACGGCCGCTTCCTTCTCCTTCTCTTTGGCCGGCGGCTGCGCCGCGGAGCCGCCGGCGGCCGTCTCGATCTGGGCGATGACGGCGCCCACGCGGACGGTCTCGCCCTCGGCGACGGCGATCTTGACGAGCTTTCCCTCGAAGGGGGAGGGGATCTCGGCGTTGACCTTGTCGGTCACCACCTCGACGATCGGCTCGTCGCGCTTGACCATGTCGCCTTCTTGCTTGAGCCACTTGTCGACGGTGCCCTCGGTCACGGACTCGCCGAGCTGGGGCATCTTGATCTGAGACACACCCATATTCGGATTCGAGTGTAGCCGAGGGGTCAGCGAACCGAGATCAGGCCGCCTCGTCCAGGGGGTGCGCCGCCGCGGCCTCTGCGAGCTCGCCTCTCAGGTAGCCACGGACCAGGCGCTCGATCACCCGCCGAGCGATGATGGCCGCCACGTCCTGCTCGAAGCCGCCGGCCACGAGCTCGGCCCGGAGGACCTGGCGCCACTCGGGCGGAGCGAGGACCAGATGATCGTGGGCTGGGTCACTGGAGGCCATCGTCGTGTGCGCAGAGGGAAAACGCGCAGGCCGCGGTGGACTACGCGCTACCAGACCAGGCCTGAATTCCGGCGGCGCCTGTCGTGAAGCCGGCGGCGCTGCCAACGGCGCCGAATCTCGGACCTCCGGCCGGCGGCCCGCCGTTCATCGGCCGTCGTGGAGGTCGTGCTTCGTCGCTCCGCGCCTGATCTTCGTTCCGCGACGCGTCGTTCGACCCCGCTTCGCCGCTCGGCCACTCTTCGTTCGTGCATGTCGCCGCCGCGCGCACCCTAACGGCAGACGAGCATTAGTGCAATGGGATAGATGGCCCACCATGGCAGCGTGAATTCGTCGACGGTGGGTCGCCGCCGGAATCGCACCGGTAGGGCCGACGGACTCTCGCGTCACCGCCTCGGTCCGCGTGTCTCCGTCTACCACGCCGCAGCGACCCGCCCGGAGTCTACGCGCGGCGACAGCGATGCCCGGCGCGGGTTGAGGGTGCTTCTGTGGTGGTCGGTCTTTCTGCGAGGGAGCGAGGCAGTGCTTTTTGAATTGGAGGCGACGCCCAGAATCGAACTGGGGATGGAGGTTTTGCAGACCTCTGCCTTACCACTTGGCTACGTCGCCTCGTCGGTCGAACCTCGATTCTAAGATCCCCACGTGCCCCGGCAAGCTTTCCTCGACGCGATGGCCCGGCTCCCCGCCGGCGTGGTCGTGATCAGCGCCCGCTCCGGGGACGAGTTCCGCGGCCTCACCGCCTCGAGCCTCGTCTCGGTCTCGCTCGAGCCACCCCTCGTCGCCGTCGCCCTCGAGCACACCTCCGCCACGCGGGCCGCTGTCCTCGAAACGAGAGCGTTCAACGTCAGCGTCCTGACTCGGCACCAGGAGTTCATCGCGGACCGATTCGCGGGGCGCGCTCCCGCCATCGACCCTAAGTGGCGCACCCTGCCGCACCGCCTCGGCACGAACGGCATCCCGCTCCTCGAAGGCTGCGCCGCGTGGCTCGAGTGCCTTGTGGTCGACACGCACCCGGCCGGCGACCACGACCTCTGCGTCGCGTCTGTCGAGGCGGCCGAGCTCGGCGCGGGTGACCCGTTGATCCTCTGGGACCGCACCTTCTGGACTCTCCGCTAGTCAGTAGGGCAGCTCGTCCTCGTCCATGCCGAAGTGGTGGCCGACCTCGTGCAGGATCGTTCGCCGCACCTCCTCGATCAGCTCCTTCATGTCCCGGCTCGCGCGCTCGTGCGACCTCTTATAGAGGTAGATCTGGTCGGGCAGCCCCTCGCCGGCGTGCAGCGCCCCCGCGCCGTGATACAGGCCCATCAGCCCATCCGGCGACGATTCCTCGACGACGAAAACGGTGTTCTCCAGGTACTGCTGGAACTGCTCGGGGATGGAGTCGACCACGGCCTCCACGAGATCCTCGAATTCCTTCATGCTCAGCCGCATGCGTGAATTGAAGCGTGTGACGGTGGTCGGCGCGGGCACGATGGGCTCGCAGATCGCCCTGCAGACCGCGCTCAGCGGCCGTCACGACGTGACCCTAGTCGACACGGTTGCGGGCCAGCTCGACCGCGCCCGGGCGCAAAACCAGAAGCTCGTCGGCCGCTCAGTCGAGAAAGGCCGCCTGACCCAGGACCAGGCCGAGTCCGCGATGGATCGGATCAAGGACTCGGACGACCTGGCCGGTGCAGCCCGAGACGCCGACCTGGTCATCGAGGCCGTGATCGAGAGCTTCGACGCCAAGAAGAGCGTCTTCGACACGCTCGGCCGGCACGCGCACAAGGACGCGGTCCTCGCGAGCAACTCGAGCACCATCGTCATCAGCCGGCTCGCCGGCTTCACAGGCCGCCCCGAGCAGTGCTGCAACATGCACTTCTTTCACCCCGTCACCGTGATGCAGCTGTGCGAGGTGGTCCGCGGGTCGCAGACGTCGGACGAGACCGTCGAGTCGGCGATGGAGTTCGTCCGCAGCATAGGCCGCACGCCGGTGCTCCTCCAGAAGGAGATCTGGGGCTTCATCGTCAACCGCGTGCTGTTCGCCGCCGCGGAGGAGGCGATGCGCTTGCTCGAGGGCGGGTACGCGAGCGCCGAGGACATCGACACCGCCGTGCAGAAGGGACTCAACTGGCCGATGGGGCCGTTCCATCTCCTGGACTTCAGCGGCCTGGACGTCTTCTACGGGGCGATGCAGGATCGACATCGCCTCGGCGAGGGCCCCGAGGCGCCCGACGTGCTGCGCAAGCTGGTCGAGGAGGGGCGGCTCGGCCGCAAGACTGGCAGGGGCTTCTTCGAATACGACTGAGAGGGGCAATCAAACGGCGCGTCGTCGCGCGTCCTGCCCGCGCCTGGCGCGCCAAAATGGAATTGCCCCCGTAGCCCAATTGGCAGAGGCAGCCGGCTTAAACCCGGTCCAGCGCGGGTTCGACCCCCGCCGGGGGTATTTGTCTCTGTTAAGGCGAAGCCTAGAATCGACGACGATGAACCCACGATTCGAAGAGGATCCTGACGAGGAACCGGACGAGCCGGCTCCGGCTCATCCCGACGGTGCCCGCGGCTCGGCCGCGGGGTTGGTGCCGGCGGTGGGCCTTCCGAGCCGGGAATGGGAGTTCTCGACCAGGGTCTTGGGCGTGGCTCAGATCGCAGACGGCGTCACGCTCGTCAAAGCCCTGCACGAGGCCGCGGCCGATGGCTGGGAGCTTGCGAGCGTGATCGACGGGGGGGACAAGCGCGTGATCCTGATGCGCCGACCGAAGCGCACGGCCCGTGAATCGAGACGGGTGGGTTTCGCGCCTCCAAAGACAGGCTGAGCAGCGCGCCGCCCCGCCGCCGCCGCCGCATCCTCGTCATCGAGGATGACGTGCCCGTGCGCATGCTCGTCGCCGAGGTCTGCCGCCTCCAGGGCCACGACGTCGTCGAGGCAGGCAACGGCGCCCAGGCGATCGAGCTCGGCCGCAGCGCGCAGCCGGACCTCGTGCTCGTCGACTGGGTGCTGCCCGACATCAGCGGCACCGAGGTCATCCGCGAGCTGCGCCGCCAGGGCGTGGTCAGCCCGATGGTCATGCTCACCGGCCGCTCGACGAAGATGGACGAGGTCGTGGGCCTCGAGGTGGGTGCAGACGACTACATCACCAAGCCATTCGACTCGCGCATCCTTGCCGCGCGCATCAACGCGCACTTGCGACGCTCCGCGCTCGCGGAGACCGGTGGCGGACGTGAGGGAGTGCTGACCATCGGCTCTCTGCAGATCGACAACGCGGCGCGCCGCGTCAAGGTCGGTGACGACGAGATCACGCTGACGATGACCGAGTTCAACCTGCTCGCGGTGCTCGCGGCCAACCCCGAGCGCGTGCTCACGCGCGCCCAGCTGCGCGACAAGGTCTGGGGCTACCCGCACGACCTGGACGACCACTCGGTCGACCCGCACGTGCAGCGCCTGCGGCGCAAGCTTTCCGAGCGGACGAACACCGGCGTGAGCCTGGAGGCGGTGCCGGGGTTGGGCTACCGGCTGTCGGTCAAGGGAGCTTGACCGAGACAGCCGAGCTCTTTGGACCGGTCAGCGAGGACCTCGCTCGAGTCGAGACCGAGCTTCGAGATTCGATCGAGGGCGACCCGCCCGGGGTCGCCGGTCCGATGGCCGACCTGTTCGCGGCGGGCGGCAAGCGCATCCGACCGGCGCTCGTCCTTCTATCCGCCAGGTGCGGGCGGTACGACCTCGCTCGGCTGCTGCCGGCCTCGACCGCGGTCGAGCTGACCCACGCCGCGACCCTTATCCACGACGACGTCATCGACCGCTCCCCAACCCGCCGCGGCCGCCCCACGGTCGCGGCCAGCCTCGGCGACGAGCAGGCCATCGTCATCGGCGACTTCTTCTTCGCCAAGGCCTACGAGCACGCGGCGCGCACCGGTGTCCCCGAGGTGGTCCACATCCTAGCCCGCACGGTGATGCGCATCTGCGCGGGCGAGGTTCGCCAGCAGTCCGTCCGCTACCGCTACAGCACCGACGTCGCCGAGTACATGAGCCGCATCGAGGCCAAGACCGCGACGCTGCTGGCCGCGTGCTGCGAGATAGGGGCGCTCCTGGGAGGGGTCGACGAGCCAGGACGCGCGGCGCTCGCGGCCTATGGACGATCGCTCGGACTGGCCTTCCAGATCGCCGACGACGTGCTCGACTACACCGCCACCGAAGACGAGGTCGGCAAGCCTATCGGCCACGACATCGCCGAGGGTTTCGCGACGCTGCCGCTCATGCTTGCGTCGATTCATCTCGATGACGACCGAAAGCTGAGTGACGCGGAAGCGAGGCACGTCGTCGACGAGGTGCGTGAGAGCGATGGACCTCGTCGCGCACTCGCGCAGGCGCGAGAACTCGCTGACGACGCGCGAGAAAAGCTGCAGGTGCTCGACGCAAGCGACGCGTCCTTATCGCTCGCGTCGCTCGCGGACTACGTGGTGACCCGAAAGCTCTAATCTGTCAGCCGTGTCCCGGGTGGGGATGGGCGTGGTGGTGGCATGAGCAGGGTCAGGCTCGTCGGCGTCGGACCAGGTCATCCAGGTCTTGCCACCGTGCAGGCCGTCGAAGCGGTGAAGGAGTCCGACGTCATTCGCATCTACGACGGATGCGGCACTGGCTTGCTGCACCTCGCGCCCGCCAACGCAGACATCGCGCCGCTCGAATCGATCGATGAGGTGATCCGCCTTGCGCGCAGCGGGCGCAAGGTCACAGTGCTGTTCCCCGGCAATCCGTACGCGTTCTCCAATGGCAGCGAGATGGCCGACCGGCTGCAGAGAGCGGGCATCGATTTCGAGGCGGTGCCGGGCCTCATCGTCGAGCTCGCCGCGCCCGTGATGAGCGGCATCCCGCTCACCATCGAAGGCATGTCCGCGTCCCTGGGATTTGGCCTCGCGACGGGCGGCGACACCGTCGTGCTGCGCCTGGCGTCCGGTTGGTGGGAGTCCGGCATCTCCGCGCTGCTGCAGAACGGCCGGGCACCAGAGACGCCGGCGGCGCTGATCCTCAACCCCGGGCTGCCTGGTCAGCATCGCGTCGGCGCCCCGCTGGGCGAGCTGGCCCGCAAGGCCGCGACCTACGGCATGCGCGGAGACGCGCTGCTCGTGCTCGGCCCAGGGGTGGCGATGTCGGAACGGCTCGACACGATGTCCCGGCGGCCGCTCCACGGCATGCGCATCCTCATCACCCGGGCGCGTCACCAGGTAGCCCCCTTCCGGCGCGAGCTCGTCGACCTGGGCGCCTCGGTCGTCGAGATCCCCACGATCGAGATCCGGCGCCTGCCGACCGATGACCGCGTGCGGGGCGCGATCAAGAGCCTGGAGCAAACGGCGCTGGTCATCTTCGCCTCGGCGAACGCCGTCGACATCTTCTTCCAGATGCTGCTCACCACCGGGTGCGACGCCCGCGCCTTCCACAACTCCAAGCTCTGCGCCATCGGACAGGAGACCGCGGACGCGCTCGTCGGCCATGGCCTGCGGCCGGAGCTGGTCACCTCCGAGTACACGGCCGAGGGCCTCGCCAACGCGCTCGGGGGATGGGAGCTGGCCGGCCTGCGGGTGCTGGTGCCGCGGGCGGAGATCGCGAGGGACGCCCTACCATCGCTCCTTGCGAATCGAGGTGCCGAGGTGGAGATCCTTCCCGTCTACCGCGCGGTGTGCCCGCCTGAGGCGGGGCCCGCCCTCCTGGGCCTGTTCGAGGCCGAGGGCGTGGACATGATCACGTTCACGGCCTCGTCCACGGTCAGCAATTTCGTCCGCGCATTCCCCGAGGACCGGCTGCCGGCGGTCCTCGGCGAGGCGGAGATCGCGTGCATGGGGCCGGTTACCGCGGACACGGCGCGCAAACTGGGACTTCCGGTCTCGATCGTGGCGCGCGAGTACACCACCCACGGGCTGGTGCAGGCGATCGCGGAGGCGGCGGCTCGCAGGTGAGCTCGCGCGCGCCGCGCAGGGGCGCGCCCCGCGCGGTCCCGGCCGAGCCGGAAGAGGTCGCGGCGCCGGTCGTCTGGGGGCGCCAGACCTGGGTCGCGCTCGTCGTCATGGCGGCTCTTGTCGCCGCGGTGATAGGCGCCGGCGTCCTGGTGCAGAAGACCATCGAGCCCAGCGTGCCGAACGCCCTCGCCGGCTGCGCGACCTCGGCGCAGATCGCTCCGCACGAGTACCTCAGCGCCCAGCCGATGTGCATCACCGGAAGCCAGAAGCTGCAGGCGACGATCAAGACGACCCAGGGCAACGTGGTGATCCAGCTGGCGCCCGAGGTGGCGCCGGTGACCGTTAACAACTTCGTCGTGCTCGCGATCCACGGCTACTACAACGGCCTCAACTTCTGGAAGTCCGAGGACTGGGTGGTCCAGGGTGGCGACCCGCGCGGCGACGGCCGGGGCGGCCCCGGATACAACCTGCCGGACGAGACCACGGCCACGCCGTGGGCTTTGGGCTCAGTGGGCATGGCCCGTGTGCCCGGCGGCGCGGTCAACGGC
>JBKPCW010000038.1:0-11384 GCA_046727555.1 Candidatus Dormiibacterota bacterium
ACGAGCTGGAGGCGAAGATCAGGCGGTCGACGGGGTTCTCGCGCAGCGCCTCGAGCACACGCTGCGTGGCGACGATGTTGTCCTGGACGTAGCGGTCGAAGTGGTCGCCCCAGCTTGGGCGCACGCCCGGCTGGCCCGCGAGGTGGAAGACGAGCTTTGCCCCGCGCAGCGCGCGCGCGACGTCGCCGTCGACGAGGTCGAGCTCGACCAGCGCGAAGTTCTCGTGCGAGCGCGCCGCCTCGAGGTTCTGCTTCTTGCGCGCTCGCGGGTAGTAATCGCTGAACGAGTCGATGCCGACCACCTGGTGACCGTCAGCGAGCAGCCGCTCGCAGAGGTGCGAGCCGATGAAGCCGGCCGCCCCGGTGACGGCGACCCGGGTCAGTTTCTCGAGCACCCGCAAAGACTACCTATCGTTTCTCGGGTGAGTCGCTTCGACGACTGGCTCGAGACGACCGAGGTCGGGGTCCACGTGAAGCGGTTTCCTGATGGGACCCGGACAGCGGTCGACGCCGCCCGGGCGGTCGGCTGCGAGCTGGGCCAGATCGTCAAGTCGCTGGTCTTCGTCGCCGGCGGCAGGCCCGTCGTCGCCCTGGTCAGCGGGGCCAACCGGCTCGACGAGCGCCGCCTTGGCGAGGCGGCGGGCGAGCCGGTGAACAAGGCCGACGCCGAGACGGCCCGCGCCGCGACTGGTTACTCGATCGGGGGCGTTCCGCCTTTCGGCCACGCCACCGAGGTGCCGGTCTTCATGGACCGCGACCTGCTCGGGTATGGAGTCGTCTGGGCCGCGGCCGGGCGCCCGGACTCGGTGTTCGAGATCGAGCCGGACCGATTGCGGGAGCTCAGCCATGCGGTGGTCACCGACCTCAAGTGAGCAACTTGCGCTCGGATAGTCCGGACTATCAAGCGTTCCGCCACCTCTACGTCCACATTCCCTTCTGCAAGCACAAGTGCGGCTACTGCGACTTCAACGCCTACGCGGGGATGGACCGCCTCATGCCCGACTACATCGACGCCCTGGAGCGCGAGCTCGCCTTCGCCCGCGAGCGCCATCCGTTCCAGCAGCTCGAAACCGTCTACCTGGGCGGAGGCACACCGAGCCTGCTCCCGCCTGGGCTGGCGACGCGCCTTCTCGCGTTCATCCGCGGCGCCTTCAACGTCGCCCCCGACGCCGAGGTCACTCTCGAAGCGAACCCCGCGAGCACCGACGAGGCGAGGGTAGCGGCGTGGCTCGACGGCGGTGTGAACCGGCTGAGCCTGGGCGTGCAGGGTTTCGACCCGCGCGCGCTGGCGGTCCTGGAGCGCAAGACCGACGCGGCGCAGGCGACGCGCGCGTTCTCGCTTGCTCGGGACATGGGAGTCCGCAACATCAGCGTCGACCTCATCTACGCGGTGCCCTACCAGAGCATGGCGACGTGGCTGGACACACTCGACCGCGCGCTGGCGCTGGGCCCCGACCACGTGTCGACCTACTGCCTTGCCTTTGAAGAAGGCACTCTTCTCTACCGGCGCCGGGCCGAGGGCCGGGTACCCGAGGTCGACCCGGACCTTCAGTGGGACCAGCTGGACGCCGCCGTGTCGCGCATGGAGGCGGCGGGCTTTCGCCGCTACGAGGTCTCCAACTGGGCCAAGCCTGGTTTCGAGTCGCGACACAACCAGGCCTACTGGCGGTGCCGGCCCGTGTACGGCGCGGGCGCGGGAGCGCATTCGTACGCGACCGACGGCGCCGCCGCGTGGCGCTGGTGGAACGTCGCCCGGCCGCGCGAGTACATCGCGGCCTCGCCCTCGCCACGCGCGGATGGAGAGGAGCTGGCGCCTCGCAAGGCGACGGCCGAGTCGCTGATGCTCGGCCTGCGCACCGCGGAGGGGATGAACGTGCCGGCCGGGTTCGACGACGAGCTTGCGCGGCTGCAGCGCGCGGGCCTGGTCGAGCGGCGGAGTGGGCGCGTCATGCCGACGCGCAAGGGCCTCGACCTGCACAACCAGATCGCGCTGGAAGTGCTCTAGGTCCCCCTCGCCCAGTACGCGACGACGTGGCCGTCCCGCCTGGCGGCGAGCAGCCTGGTCGTCGGATGCCCTGTCACCGCGTAGATCGGGGTGCCGGGCTCGAGGAAGGCCGCGTCGCCGTCCTTCGGCTGGTAGTGAGGGTCGCAGACGTTGCCTTCGAGCTTGAAACTGGTGTGAGCGAACACAGGTCCCAGGTCCGCATCGGTGACGGCAGGCGCCGAGTCGAGCCCCGCGACGTACTGCGTCGAGCCGACCTGGATGAAGTCGACCCAGTCGATCGCGACGTTGCCGCAGCCGGTGCCGGACCCGCCGCGCTGGCATGCTGACATCAGGAGGAGGCCAACGCAGAGAATGAGGACGAGCCGCCGAGTCACCAGCGGCGGCAACGATGACCCTGCGGCAGAGGTAACGAGAATGTTGCGCATGGTCGCTGACATGCCTCCGTTGAACAAGACGTGAAGGCGGTAGTGGTCGTCGTGGCGCTCCTGGTCCTGGGCGACGTCGCATTCGCGGGCAAGCTCATCGCCGACAGGGTCCAGGCGCCGGTCCAGGTCGCCGCCCAGGCGAGCCCGAAGCCGGATGGCCAGGCGAAGACCCATCCCTGCAACCACGGCTACTACGTCTCCCAGGCGGCACACGCCAAGAAGGGCGGCAAGTACGTGAGCGGCGTCGCCCAGGGCAACCTCGGCAAGGACGGGAACTGCTCGGCCAGGCTGCCCGGTAGCTAGACTCTATTGGCACTCTCGACCCGAGAGTGCTGAAAGTAGAGATGGAAACCAGGAAGCAGGCGATTCTGCGGGCGGTCGTGCATGAGTTCACGACCAGCGCCGTGCCCGTGGGCTCGCAGGCGCTGCAGAGCCGGTATTTCTTCAACCTCTCGTCGGCGACGATCCGGAGCGAGCTCGCGGAACTGGTCGACCTCGGTTTCCTGACCCAGCCCCACACCTCCGCCGGCCGCGTCCCGACCGACTCCGGCTACCGCTACTTCGTCGACTTCCTGATGGACGTCGAGCCCATCCCCGACCGAGTCAGGGCGTACATCGGCGACGAGATGCGCGGCGCGCCCGCCGACGAGCAGGGCATGGTCGAGCGCGTGGCCATGACGCTCGCCGCGGTGACGCAGAACGCGTCGGTGGCGAGCGCGCCGCAGGGCACGCTGGCGAGGATCAAGCACGTCGACCTCGTCTCCCTCGAGCCCCAGGACGTGCTCCTCATCGTCCTGCTCGAAGGCAACCTCCTGCGGCAGCAGGTCGTGAAGACCAGTCACGAAGCGACCCAGGCGCAGCTGACGAAGCTGACCGCGAAGCTCAACACCTCGCTCGGCGGCCGGGCCAGCGACGAGGCGCGCCGGCACTACGACGCCGCCCAGCTCGGCCTGGAGAAGGAGCTGCTCGGCCAGGTCATCGCGGTCCTCGACATCTACGAGAAGGGCTCGGACAACCTGGTCGTCCACGACGGCGTGCGCAACCTGCTCCGCCAGCCCGAGTTCGCCGAGTCCTCGCGCGTCCACCAGGTGCTCGAGGTGCTCGAGGAGACGCGCTATCTCACGGTGCTGCTCCGGCAGCTCATCGGCGACTCCGACCTGCAGATCGTCATCGGCTCGGAGAACGCATCGGACCAGCTCAAGGGCTGCACGGTCGTGCTCACCGGCTACGGCCCCTCTGACCGCATCAAAGGAGTGCTCGGGGTGGTGGGGCCGACGCGCATGGCCTACAGCCAGACGGTGGCCCGGCTCCAGGCCGTGGCCCGCGCCGCCAGCGACCGCATGGCCGAGCTCGGAGTTTGAGGTTCGGGGGCTGCGAGGTATCTAGACATCGATGACCACCCGCAAGCATCCGCGCGACCCGGAAGAGATCGACGCTCACATGGCCCTCTACGAGGGCAAGATCGCCGAGCTCGAGTCGCAGCTGGCCGAGGCGAAGGACAAGTACCTCCGGCTGGCGGCGGACTTTGACAACTACAAGAAGCGCATGCGGCAGGAGCAGCTGGAGACGATGCAGCACGCGTCGTCCGAGCTGATCAAGCGCATGCTGCCGGTGCTCGACGACCTGCAGAACGTGCTCGAGCACAAGCCGCGGGACCTCGACGAGACCTGGGTCAAGGGCCTCGAGCTGAGCGTGAAGAAGCTGGAGGAGGCGCTGGGCACGCACGGTCTCGAGCCGATCGACGCCGTCGGCGCGCCGTTCGACCCCAAGCTGCACGAGGCCGTCGGACACGAGGAGTCGGAGGAGCACCCGGAGGACACCGTCGTCTCCGAGCTGCGGCGCGGCTACCGCGTGCGCGACCGGGTCTTGAGGCCGGCGCTGGTCAAGGTGGCGCGTCGACCGTCCGCGTCGCCCGAAGAAAGCTGATACTCGTCCGCTGACCATGGCCGTCAAGCGCGACTACTACGAGGTCCTGGGCGTCGCCCGGCAGGCGTCACCCGAAGAGTTGAAGCGCGCGTTTCGCAAGATCGCAATGGACTCTCACCCCGACCGCAACCCGGGCGACACCGTCGCCGCCGAGCGGTTCAAGGAGGCGAGCGAGGCCTACACGGTGCTGTCCGACCCGGAGCGCCGGCGGAGCTACGACCTGTTCGGCCACTCGGCGGTGGGTGCGGGCGGGCCCGCGGTCGACTTTTCGGACATGCCGTTCGCGGACATCTTCGACACGTTCTTCGGGGGCGGATTCGGCGGTCGCGGGCGCCGCGAGCGGTCCAACCGGGGCGACGACCTCCGCTACGACCTGACGATCACCTTCGAGGAGTCGTTCACTGGCGTCGAGAAGGAGATCGAGGTGGCGCGCCCCGTCACCTGCGACCGCTGCTCGGGCAGCGGCGCCGAGCCGGGCACCGGCCAGGAGACCTGCCCGGGGTGTGGTGGATCGGGCCAGATCCGTCGCGCCGCGCAGTCGTTCTTCGGCCAGGTCGTGACGACGTTGACCTGCCCGACGTGTGGCGGCGCCGGCCGGATCATCAAGCACCCGTGCGCGGTCTGCCGCGGCCAGGGCCGGGTCCAGAAGACGAAGAGGCTGGCGATCAAAGTCCCGGCCGGGGTCGACATGGGCTCGCAGATCCGGATCAGCGGGGAGGGGCAGGCCGGCGTGCGGGGCGGGCCGCCGGGCGACCTCTACGTGGTGATCCGGGTCAAGCCCCACCAGCAGCTGGCGCGGCACGAGCAGGACATCGTCTACGAGCTGCGGATCAACTTGGTCCAGGCGGCGCTCGGTGATCGCATCGAGATCCCGACGATCGAAGGGGACGTGGAGATCGCCATCCCGGCCGGCACGCAGCACGGACAGTCCTTCCGCCTTGCCGGCAAGGGCATGCCGGACGTCCGCGGCGGGCGGCGGGGCGACCAGTACGTGGTCGTGCAGCTGGTGGTGCCAAAGGACCTGACGCCGGAGCAGAAGGCGCTGCTGCGCAAGGTCGGCGGCCTGACGGGCAAGCCGGAGAAGGTGACCAGGGGCTTCTTCGACAAGCTTCGCGACGCGATTTCGCTTGACTAGCTGAATTTCGTCCGGCGCGCCATAAACTTCGCGTCGAATTTCGTGCGCGCCGTGTTCGTGAGAGGAAGGTGGCTGGCCGCTTCTGCGGCTTTTTTGTTGCTCATCGGAGCCTGCGCGCCCCCGACCCCGAACCAGTCGGTCAAGAACGTCGAGCTCCAATCACCGACTCCGTCACCGTCCCCGACGCCGACGACGGCGTTCGCGGCGTCCGGGCCCGGTTTCCACGTCGGGGAGGTGGGCGTGGGGTACGCCGCGGTGGCGTTGACGGCCAGCGGCGGAGTGCAGCCTTACAAGTGGACGGTCTCGAGCGGAGCGCTGCCGCCGGGCCTGACGCTGGGCGCCGACGGGTCGCTGTCGGGCACGCCGGCCTCGGCCGGGACCTTCGCCTTCACCATCCAGGCCTCCGACTCGGGGGACAGCAGCGCTTCGATCCCCGGCGCCATCAAGGTCGCGGCCCACCTGTCGGCCGGCCTCCTGCCGGCGTGCGCCCAGCGGTGCAACGTCGAGCTCGGCTGCTCCAACGCCTGTGGCGCCTTCGGCCAGGTCAGCGGCGGGATCGCGCCCTACACATACACCCTCAAACAGGGGCCGCTGCCGGTCGGGACGAGCCTAGCGGCGAACGCGCTGACCCTGAACGGCACGTTCGGAGGCAACTCGGGGTTCCTCCAGTTCACCGTCCAGGTCGGGGACGCGTTCGGGGCCTCGGCCACGATCTCGCCCACGTTCTGGATGTACCCGCACATTTCGGTCGCCGGCGACCAGAGCACCTGCTATCGGACCTTCGCGCCCTGCCTGCTCCGTCTGCCGATTTCGGGTGGCGTCCCCAACGGACGGCCGTCGGTAGCGCTCGTGCGCACCACGCAGCAGCCGAACCAGGGGTGCTGGCCACCCGATCCCACTCCTCCTCCCGGCTACTCGATCGCCGTCAGCGGCAGCTACGTGGTCATCGACGTACCCCGGCCTGGCAATGGCTACGCCGGCATCTGGACCATCCAGGTCACCGACCACACCTACTGCTCGTCCGGCACCTACTGCACCTCCCCTTCCGCGACCGTGAATATCGGGATCGAGTGCACCTGAAGGCATAACCGCCCCACTTGCGGGGTAGTTAACAGGTTCAGTAGCTTTGTTCCGTACTTATGAGGCAGGAAGTGTCCAAAACCATCGATCTAGAGCTCACCCGGGCTGAAGTGGAGGTCCTCGAGCTGGAGGCCCGCCTCCGCGTCGTCCCCATGAACGACACCCAGCTTTCCGAGGCCCTCAAGACCGCCCTGGCGGCCAAGAAAGAGCGCCTGGCCAAGCTCCGCACCCTCCACGCCACCGCCGGCCGCGGCCGGGCGTCCAAAGACGGGGACGGGGAGAAGGTCAACCCCCTCCACGCCGGCAGGCGGCCGCCGTTGAAGCGGACTGTCCCCCAGCGCCCGCAGACCAAGACCGGCAAATAAAGCAATTCGGCTCGAGATCGAGCCGAACTCAAATCCGGGTCCCGAACGCTATCGTTCAGCGCGTTGGCTAAACAGCTGAGCGCATCCCCGGTCTCGGGGGCCGATCCTTTGTTCGGGGCGGCCTTGATGGCCGTGGGCGTGCCAAAGCCCGCGCGGCCGTGGAGACTGCCGGTCGTCAACGGCCTGGCGGTCGCCGCGGTCATCGGCGGCGTCGCCTACCGTCTGTATCTGGCCCGCCTTCCCGCGGACGTGGCCCGCGAGGAGGTGGTCCTGATCGGGCTGGGCGTCGTCCTTGCGGTCGTCGCGGTGTTCGTCCGCTCCTCCCCGTACGCCACCACCCTGCGGGTCCAGCTCCCGATCGTGGTCGCCTCCACTGTGCTCGCGGTGCTCGTCCTGGGCTCGGCCGGCCCCTGGCTGAACCGCGACCTGCCTCCGCTTGCCGCTGTCAGCTTCGCGACGATCATCCTGTGGTTCGAGGTCGGGCTCCGCACGCGCCATTTCGGCTACGTCTTCGCCGTCGTCATCGGCGGCATGGCGGTGCTGTGGGTCTACGCCGTGACGCAGCTGATGGTCATGATCGCGCCGCTCGCGATCTGGACCCTGCTGCTGTTCGGCGTCGGCGTCCTCGCGTACCTCACCAGCCGGTCGGTGGAGCTCGACCTCAGCGCGCAGGTCGAGCGTCAGAGCTCCCTGCTCGCGACGCTCAGCGACCTCGGCGAAGGCCTGCTGGTAACGGAGGAAGGCCGCTTCGTCGCCGGCAATGACGCGTACGTGAACCTCACCGGCTACACGCGCGAGGAGCTGGCGGCCATGCCGTCGCTCATCGATCTCGCGCCGCCTGGAGAGCGCGAGGCCCTGAGGGCCAACCTGACGAAACGGCTCTCCGGCGGCGACGTGCCGCACCGCTACATGTCCGGAATCATCACCAAGAGCGGCAAGCGTGTCGACGTCGAAGTTGCCATCCACCGCGTTGCTTCGCGGCGCGGCCAGCTGCTGACGCTCGTCAGCGACGTCACCGAGAAGCTGCGCGCCGAGGCTGCGGAGCGCGATACCGAGACGCGCTTCCGCACCCTGTTCCAGCAGGCGCAGGCCGGCATGGCGTTCACCAGCCTCGACGGCCACATCACGACCGTGAACCCCGCGTTCTGCGAGCTGGTCGGCTATACCGAGAGCGAGCTGCGCACGCTCTCGGTGTTCGACATCACGCTCCCCGACGACGTGCCCAGCCTGCAAGAGGCGATGCACTCCATGCTCGCCGGCGAAGGCGAAGGCCGGCGAATCGAGAAGCGCTATACGCGCAAAGACGGCGAGCACGTCTGGGTCGACCTCACGATGCTCCTCGTCCGCGGCGCGGACGACAAACCGAGCTACTTCCAGAACGTGGCGGTCGACATCCGCGACCGCAAGCGCGCCGAGGTGCTGCAGGCAGCGCGGTTCGCGGTCACGCAGGCGCTCGTCACCTCGCCCGGCTGGCAGAAGGCCGCGCCGGGTGTGCTCGAGGGTCTGTGCCGGACTCTCGACTGGGAGCTCGCCGAATACTGGGAGGTCGACACCGACCGTGAGTCGATGCAGTTCGTCACGTCGTGGAAGCGGCCAGGCAGGGACACGAGCGCGTTCGAGGCGACCGCGCTGGGGCAGGTCTACCGCCGCGGCGAGGGTCTTGCCGGCCGCGTGTGGGAGGCGGCGAGCCCCATCGCCATGCCCGACCTTGCGGGTGACACGTCGCCGCGCGCGGTCGCCGCGGTGGCCGCGGGGTTGCATGGGATCGTCGGCTTCCCTGTTCGCAGCGGCCGCCGCGTGGTCGGCATGATCTCGCTGCACACGTGGGCGGCCCGCGATCTAGACGACGGCCTGGTCGCGGTCATGAACGACGTGGGCTCGCAGATCGGCGAGTTCGTCGAGCGCAAGCGCGCCGAGGTTGCGCTGCAGGAAAGCGAGAAGCGCATGCGGTCGGTGCTCGACAACGTCTCCGACGGCCTGGCCACCATCGACCAGAACGGCATCATCGAGTCGGCGAACCCCGCCGTCGGCAAGCTCTTCGGCTACTCGGACCAGGAGTCCATCGGCGAGCCGGCCAGCATCCTGATCGCGACCACACATCGCGCCGCTTTCGACAACTACCTGCAGCGCCGCCTCTCGATGGACTCGCCCGGCGGCGGCGCGCACGAGACGATGGGCAAGCGCAAGAACGGAAGCCTGTTCCCGCTCGAGTTCGTCGTCAGCTCGATGCAGGTCGGCTCGCGTCACCTCTTCATCGCGACGATGCGCGACATCTCCGAGCGCAAGGCGCACACCGACGCGCTCGAGTACCAGGCCCTGCACGACGCGCTCACGGGCCTGCCGAACCGCAGCCTGTTCGGCGACCGCCTGCGCCAGGCGCTGCTCTCGGCGCGCCGCAACCAGAAGATGTTCGGCGTCCTCCTCCTCGACCTCGACCGCTTCAAGGACATCAACGACGCCCTCGGCCACGACCGCGGCGACAGCCTGCTGCAGGAGGTGACGGCACGACTCCGCGGCGTGCTGCGTGCAACCGACACGATCGCGCGCCTCGGCGGCGACGAGTTCGCGGTGCTGACCACCGACGCGCGTCACCCTGAGGACGTGATCGGGACCGCCAAGAAGATCCTGGCT
The DNA here is from genome assembly GCA_046727555.1 of Candidatus Dormiibacterota bacterium. Classification (GTDB taxonomy): domain Bacteria; phylum Chloroflexota; class Dormibacteria; order Dormibacterales; family Dormibacteraceae; genus 40CM-4-65-16. Next base: position 9,567 of record JBKPCW010000038.1, read on the forward strand.
TCGCTGGAGGGGCCTTTCGCGATCGCCGACCAGATGGTCGAGACCGGCGCGTCCATCGGCATGTCGCTGTACCCCTTGCACGGCGACGATCCGAGCACGCTGCTCCGCCGTGCCGACGTCGCGATGTACGTGGCCAAGCGCTCGGGCGGCGGCTACGCGCTGTACCAACCCGAGCACGAGGCGCAGACTCTGCGTCGCTCCGGGCTGGCCGGTGAGCTGCGCCGCTCCATCCCGCAGGGCGAGCTCGTGCTCCACTACCAGCCGCAGGTCACACTCTCGACCGGCGCGGTTCACACCGTGGAGGCGCTGGTCCGCTGGAACCATCCGCGCGAGGGCCTGATGCCGCCGGACCGATTCATTCCGATGGCCGAGGAGACGGGGATCATCCACCCGCTCACGGCGTGGGTCATCGACACGGCGCTCACCCAGCTGTGCAAGTGGCTCGAAGAAGGCATCGATGTCTCGGTCTCGATCAACGTCTCGCCGCGCAACATCGAGGACCACTCGCTCGAGGAGATGGTCGCCCGCGCGCTGGGCAACTTCAAGGTCGACCCGAACCGGCTCACTCTGGAGATCACCGAGGGCGTGGCGATGGCGGCCGCCGCGGCCAAGGCGCTGCACCGGCTGCATGAGCTCGGGGTGCGCATCGCGCTCGACGACTTCGGCACGGGGTACTCGTCTCTCCTTTATCTGATGCGCCTGCCGGTCAACGAGATCAAGATCGACCGCTCGTTCGTGTCGGCACTGGCCTCGGACCCGGACTCGGGCGCGATCGTGCGCTCGGCCGTCGGCCTGGGCCACAACCTCGGCCTGCGCGTCGTCGCCGAGGGGCTGCAGGACCGGATGGCCGAGGCGGTGCTCGTCGAGGCGGGGTGCGACGCGGCGCAGGGCTTCCTGGTGGGGCGGCCGGTGGAGGAGGCCGAGATCTCGGCCCTGCTTCGCCAGCAGGCCGGGCTCGACAAGCCGGCGCAGCCGGGCGAAGCGGCCATCTGAGAGCGCTCGTCTTCGGGGCGGGAGGCCAGCTGGGCACGGAGCTGGTCAAGCTCCTGGGTCCGGATAGCGCCGTGCCGCACGGGGACCTCGACATAACCAACGGACGCGACGTGCATCTCCTCATCGAGAAGCGCCGACCTGAGGTGGTGTTCAACTGCGCGGCCTACAACGCGGTCGACGCCGCGGAGACGGACCCGAACGCGTATGGCGTCAACGCCTGGGGGCCGCTTGGTATCGCCAGCGCCTGCCGCAAGGCCGGCGCATCATTCGTTCATTACTCGACGAACTTCGTCTTCGACGGGATGAGCGACGAACCCTATGTCGAGGCTGATCAACCCGCGCCGCTGTCCGCATACGCGCGTTCGAAGTTCGATGGCGAGGTCAACACGCTCGGGGTCGCAGGCCATTTCCTTGTCATCCGGACCGCCGGCGTCTACGGCGGCGTTCGCGGCTTCCCTCATCGCATCCTGGAGAAGGCGAGAACCGGCGAACCGCTCCGCGTCGTATCCGACCAGCGCGTCAACCCGACCTATGCGCGTGACCTCGCGGAGGGCTCGCTGCGGCTCGCGGAGGCGGGAATGGGCGGGATCGTCCACGCGGTCAACGCCGGCTGCTGCGCGTGGGACCAATTCGCGCGGGCGGTCCTCGAAGAGGCCGGAATCAACGCTCCGGTGGAGTCGGTGCTCACCAGTGACTATCCGGCCGCCGCGCGCCGCCCGATGAACGGCTGCCTGGCTTCGACCCGGATCCCGCCGCTACGCCCCTGGCGGGAGGCGCTTCACGAGGCTCTGAACCCATAAAAAAGGCTCGGGCCGGGCGATTTCT
>JBKPCW010000039.1:0-5228 GCA_046727555.1 Candidatus Dormiibacterota bacterium
CGCCCGTGCCCGACGTCGATCACGACCAGGTCGTCGAACACCTCGCGCGCGCGCTCGCCGACGATGCGGTGCGACTGCTCCGCGAGCCCGCCCAGCTCCCGCATCTCACCAAGCACGGCCAGCAGCCGTCCTTCCCGCGGCCTGGCCGCCACGACCTCGAACGCGGCCAGCATCGACTCCGGGCTTGCGTTGTAGGCGTCGTCGACGATCGTGAAGCCCGCGGGCGTCGGGAGCTCCTGCAGCCGGTGCTCAACGTCCACGTCAGCCAGCGCCGCCGCGCCGATCTCGAGCGGGACGCCCGCGAAATCGCCCGCGGCGAGAGCCGCCGCGGCGTTCAGAGCCTGGTGCCGGCCCTCGAGCCCGAGCCGGACCTCGACCCCGCGGATCGAGAACCTCGACCCGCCCGCGGCGAGCGGCTCGTAATCCTCGACCCGGAAGTCGGCCGTGTGCTCGCCGAACGTGGCCACCCGCGCCGGCGTCATCTCCGTCAGCAGCGCCACGAACTCGCTGTCCGCGTTCAGCACCGCGAGGCCTTCGGCGGGCAGCGCCGCGACGAGCTCGCCCTTGGCTCGCGCGAGCTCCTCGCGCGACGCGAAGAACTCCATGTGCACGACCCCGACGTTGGTCACGATCCCGATCACGGGCCTGGCGAGCGCGGCCAGGCGGGCGATGTCGCCGGCGTGCTGCAGGCCCATCTCGAGCACCAGTGCCGAATGGTGCGGCTCGAGGCCGAGGATCGTCAGCGGCACACCGGTCTCGGTGTTGAGGTTGCCCTCCGTGCGCAGGACGTTGAAGTGCCGGCCCAGCACAGCGGCCACCATCTCCTTGGTCGAGGTCTTGCCGTTGCTGCCGGTGACTCCGACGACGAGCGGCTGAACGCGCCGCAGCGCGAGGGCGGCCAGTGCGAATAGCGCGGCCCACGTGTCGGGGACGACCACCTCGACGATGCCGGCCGGGATGTCGGTCTTGCGCTCCACGACAACGGCCACAGCCCCGCGGGCGATGGCGTCGGGGACGAACTCGTGGCCGTCCTTCTCCGCTCCGCGCAGGGCGAAGAAGAGGCCGCCCTGGCGGACCTCGCGCGAATCGGTGTGGAACGTGGAGAAGGTTTCGCCGACCTGGGTGCCGCCGACCTCGCCGCCCCCGGTCGCCTCGAGGATCTCGAGGAGGCTGAGCCGCATATCTATATGGAAACCCCTAGCGAGGGTCGGGCGTTATGTGCCAGTCCAGGACGATGGCCTGGGCGATCTGCTTCCAGATCGGCTCGGCCGTCATGTAGCCGTCGTTGAGGGTCCAGTCCCGGTCGCTGCCGGGGTAGTGCGGCTTGCGCACGACGACGATCATCGTGAAGCGTGGGTGCTGGGCCGGCAGGAAGCCGACGAACGAGGCCCAGACGTCGAGCGTGTACTTGCCGCCGACCGGGATCTGCGACGTGCCGGTCTTGCCGGCCTGGTCGAGCTCGAAGCCGCGGATGCGAGACGTCCAGCCCGAACCCTTCTGCACCACCAGCTGCATCATCTGCGTCATCTTGGCCGCGGTCGCGGGGCTGACCACCTGGCGCTGCGGCTGGATGAGCAGCGGGTTGAGCTGGGTGCCGACCCGCTCGACGACGTGAGGCGGCGCGTACTTGCCGCCGTTGGCGACGACGTTGATGGCCGCGAGCATCTGGACCATGTTCACGTCGACGCCCTGGCCGAACGAGGCGGTCGCGAACTGCGAGTCCTGCATCTTCGCCACCGACGGAGGTGGGACGAAGTTCTCGCCTGCGACGTCCACGCCGCTCGGCTGGGTGAGACCGAAGCCCTGCAGGTACTTGTAGAAGGACGCGTGGCCTTCGGCGAGCATGGCCTTCATCGCGCCCACGTTGAGCGAGTGCTCGAGCACGTAGGTGTAGTCGATGTTGCCGTGGTTGCGCCGGTCCCAGTCGTAGATCCAGTAGCCGCCGACCTTGACGTAGCCCGGGTCGTTGATGACCGTGGTGGGCGTGATGGCGCCGGAGTCCATCGCGCCCGACAACGTGACGACCTTCATCACCGAGCCCGGCTCGTAGACGTAGCTCAGCACGTTGTCCTTGAAAAGCGCCGCGTCCGTGTGGTTGAAGTCGTTGGCGTTGTAGCTCGGGAAGTCGGCCCAGGCGACGATGCCGCCGGTCGCCGGGTCCATCACCAGCACGCTGCCGCTCTCGGCGCGGTCACGCTTCACACCTTCCGCGAGGGCCTGCTCGGCGGCGTACTGGACGTTCGCGTCGAGCGACAGGACCATGTCGGAGCCGTTGACCGGGTCCTGGTGCGTGTGCGTGCCGAGGACGATCTCGCGGTTGGCGAGGTCGCGGTAGCTCGAGATGTAGCCGGGCGTGCCCGCGAGGGCCTTCTGGTACTGCTGCTCCACCCCGTAGTTGCCGTTGCCGTTCCAATCGACGAACCCGAGAAGGTTCGACGCCAGCGTCGTGCCCGACTCGGCGCCCGGGAGGTAGGAGCGCTGAGTCTCGTCCTGCAGGCCGACCCCGGGCAGCTTCAGGGCGCGGAGCTGGTCGGCCTTGGCCTTGGGGAAGCGGCGGGCGACGTACGCGAACTTGGCGGTCGAGGCGAGCGTCGCCATCACCTTGGCCTTGTCCACGCCGAGCACCGAGGCCAGCCCGGTCGCGACGCGCTCGCGCTCTGCGCTGCCGACCTGGTCGGGCGAGACGAACGCCGAATACACCGTAGTGTTGACGACGAGCTGCGTCAGGTTGCGGTCGAAGATCGCGCCGCGCATCGCGGGCAGCTGGACGAACTCGCGGTACTGGGCCTGCGCCTCCACCGTCAGGCGGCCGTGCTGGAGGACCTGCCAGTAGGCGAGACGCGACCACACCATGCCGGCAAGCAAGAGCGCGACCAGGAGCATGCCCACAACGCGGAGGCGGGCCGAACCGACACGCTCCACGGTTCCCGGGCGCCTCGCCGAGAGGGCTCGGGTCGCCATCTAGTGCTTGGTCGCCGCCTGCACGTCGCGCGTCCCACCGACGGTGTTGACGACCAGGGCCACGGCCCTCAGCCACAGCGGCGTCGTGTCCGCGGGCGGCGCGCCGACCGGAGCGGCGAGGTCGATGGCGACCTCGTTCCCCTGGACGTAGCTCGAAGGCACGACGCGCTGCATGCCGCTCTGCGCGGCCTGCTGCTGCACCTGCGCCGGCGCATGCAGCGTGACCTCCTGGTAGCGCAGCTGGTCCTGCTCCGCGATGAGCTGGCGCTGCTGGTCCTGGAGGCGCGAGATGTCGTAGGACGCCTGCGTGATCTGAGCGGCGATCGCCAGGTAGAAGAGCAGGACGATCACGCCGGCTCCGACCGCCACGTAGGCATGGCCGAAGAGGTTGAGGCGCAACCTCTCGGCGGCGACCGCCGTCGCCACCTGCACGAATCCGCGCGTGCGCCGACGCCGCGGTCGCGGTGCGGAGACGTGCGGAGCGCTCGTCGCGCCCAGGCGCCGTCGGGCCAATATGCGGGTCGATGTCAAAAGGTGAACCTCTTCATTGGCACCCTCTCCCCTCAGGGGAGAGGGCTGGGGTGAGGGGTGGCGCCTGGCGACCGGAGGGGTTAGACCGGTCGCCAGGACTTTTGGGATCAGACGCGTTCCGCGACCCGGAGGCGGGCGGACCGGGCGCGGGGGTTGGCGGCCACCTCCTGGTCGGAGGGCCGCACGGGATGCCGGGTGACGATGCGGAGGGTGGCCCGGTGGCCGCAGGTACAGACTGGCTGCTGGGGTGGGCAGATGCAGTCCTTGGACTCGACGTTGAAGAATGACTTGACCAAGCGGTCTTCCAGGGAGTGGAAGCTGATCGTCGCCATACGACCACCGGGTTTGAGTGTCGAAAGAGCTGCTCTGAGTCCTGCCTCGATCTCTCCGAGCTCGTCGTTGACCTCGATGCGGATCGCCTGAAACGTCCGCGTCGCGACGTGGATGTCGCGCGGCCATGCGCGCCGTGGGACGGCGGCCTCGACGGCCTGCGCCAGATCGCGCGTGGTGCGGAGCGGGCGCCGCGCCACGATGAACTCTGCGATCCGGCGGGCCCATCGTTCCTCGCCGTACTCCTTGAGGATCCGCTCGAGCTCGGCCGCGCCGCGCTCGTTGACGACCCTGGCCGCGGTCAGCTCGACGCTCGGGTCCATGCGCATGTCGAGAGGCCCCTCGGCGCGGAAGCTGAATCCGCGCTCCGGGTCGTCGATCTGGGCGCTGGAGAGACCGAAGTCGAAGAGGATCAGGTCGGCCGGGCTGAAAGCGTGTTCGGTGGCGATCATGCCAAGGTCGGAAAAACGTCCGTGAACCACGACGGCGGCGGGACCGAACGAAGCCAGCGACCGCCGCGCGGCGTCGGCCGCCGCGGGATCGCGGTCGATCCCGAGCAGCCGGCCACCCGGCGTGATCCTCTCCAGGACCTGGCGGGCGTGGCCCGCCTGCCCGAGCGTGGCGTCGATCGCGACGGCGCCCGCTCGGGGCTGGAGCAGCTCTATTACCTCTTGTGAAAGTGCTGGAACGTGTGGACTAATGCCCGGAGATCACCCTGTCAGCGAATTCGGTAAACCGCCCTTGCGCGTCGGCGCTGTAGCTGTCCCATCGCGCCTCGGGCCAGATTTCCACTCTCGAGCCGGCCCCAATCACCACCACCGTCGACGAGGGCTCGATCCCCGCCAGCCGGCGCTGCTCCGGGAGCAGGCTGATCCGCCCCTGGCCGTCCGGCTCGAACGGATCCGAGAGCGGATAGAGCGTGCGCGACAAGGCGCGATGATCGGGTCCCGGGAGCGGGCTCTTGAGCTCCTCGCCCAGGGCGGACCACAGGTCGGGCGGATAGATCGCCAGCACCTGGTCCTGGCCGACCGAGACGAAGCTGCCGTCCTTCAGCTGCTTGCGGAAGGAGGCCGGGATCGCCAGCCTGCCCTTGTCGTCCACCCTCACCCGATGCGCCCCCGTGAACACCTGTCACCTGGCTTCCCAGTAGTTGAGGCGGCGGCGCTCTGAGCGGGCGCAGAGGCTGCAGCCGCAACCGTGGAGCTCCAGGGGAAGGCGGTTGCCATGCTTGTCGAAACGGTGGTTGAAATGGGTCTCTTCCTGACCATCGCGGCTGCGGGGAGAAGTGGCGTAGAGGAGGTGTATGGCGTGCCTTACCTGGACGTAGGGTGCGACGTATGGTTCCATGTCAGCCGGATTCACCACTTCTCCCCACTGATCACCGCGATTCGCCGCAGACCTTAACA